>JAKOOD010000257.1 GCA_022701635.1 Burkholderiaceae bacterium
GCATCCGCCGGCGATCCGGTCGCCAGCCTGGTCGGCCAGCTCGACCTGCAGCGCTACAAGGCCACGATCAAGGCACTGACCCGCTTCGGCGACCGCCAGCAAGGCACCGAGCGCAACCGCAAGGCGATCGACTGGATCGAAGCCCAACTGACATCCTACGGCTGCGCCACCGAGCGCATCCACTATGAGTTCAAGCCGCTGCCGCGGTCCCGGCCCGCGCCCACCGGCGGCGGCCGCGCCGGCCCGTCCGGCCAGGGCGGCAGCACCCTGTTCGGCACGCGCGGGCCGATCGGCGTCAACACCGATCCCCAGCTGCAGCCCGACGCCCGCCTGCGCGCGCTCAACGCCGAGCAGCCCGACCCCAAGGGTGGGCCGCGCGAGGAAGTGGTGTGCACCAAGGTCGGCAGCAGCCGCCCCGACGAGATGTACATCGTCGCCGCCCATATGGATGGCCTCGGCTTCGGCGAAGGCGCCAACGACGACGGTTCCGGCACCGCGCTGGTGATGGAGCTGGCACGCATCCTGAACGCGCCCGGCGTCAGCACCGAGCGGACGATACGCTTTGCGTTGTGGAACAACGAGGAAACCGGCCTGAACGGCGCCAGCGCCTACGTCGAGCAGCGCAAGGGCTTGCAGGGCATCGAATCGCCGCAAGGCTCGGGGCGCTATCCGGAACCGCGCTGGCTGGGCATGATCCAGCACGACATGATGATGTTCGACCACGGCATGCCGCTGCCGAAGCTGGATGCGGCCGGCAAGCCGGTGCTCGACGCCAAGGGCCAGCCACTGGCGGTGCCGGCAGCGGCGCAGCGGCGCGAAGCCGACGTCAACATCGAGTTCCAGGCGACCTCGAAGCAGGCCGAAGGCGCGCAAAAGCTGGCCTGGCACTTCCGCGCCGCCAACGAAAAATACGCGTCGCACTATCCGGCCGCGGTCGGCCCGCACATGACGAATACCGACTCGACGCCGTTCATGGACCTGGTGCCCTCGATTTCGCTGCGCGAGAACGAGCGCGGCATGCAGATCGGCGCCGGCTGGAATCCGCACTGGCACCAGCCGACCGACCTGTTCGCGAACTACAGCGACGAGGACTTCCTGCTCGGGTTGAATGCTGCGCAGACGACACTGGCGGCGGTGGCGCAGCTGGCCGGCGCCAAGGTGGACGCCAAGGTAGGCGCGGCGGCGAAATAATTTTCAGGTCATCAGTTGTAAGCGTATGTAATCGTGTCAACCGGCCTTGGAGCAGCTGCGTTTCTTGACCAGCAGCACGGGAATCGTCCCACTACTTCAACAATACCTGAAGGATACATCGCCATGAGCAAGATCGTCGCTACCCTGATCGCAGGCCTGTTCGCTACCTCGGCATTCGCCGCCCAGTCGACCGCCACCGCGCCGACGACGACGCAAGCCACCAAAGCCGACGTCAAGGCCGACAAGGATGTCGCCAAGGCCGAAGCCAAGGAAGCCAAGAAGGCCGCCAAAGCCGATGCCAAGGTAGAGAAGAAAGCCGCCGAAGCCAAGGCCGACGTCGCCGCTGAAAAAGCCGACGCCGCCAAGACCAAGGCCAAAGCCCACAAGAAGGCCGAAAAGGCCAAAGCCGACGCTGTAGCCGACAAGACCGCAGCGCACGCAGACCAGAAAGCCGACATGGCAGCAAGCAAATAAGCCCAGCGGCTCAAGCCCCTCCATCCTCGAAAAGACAGGGTTCGCCCTGTCTTTTTTTCGTCCGGCCGTTTCACTTTACAATGGCGGTTCCATGTTCCGGGATCCGTCCATGCATCGTATCGCTCATCGTATCGCTCATCGTATTGTCTTCCTCGACCGCGACAGCCTCCTCGCGAACGTCCGCCGCCCCGCCTTCGAGCACGACTGGCAGGATCACGCCGCCACCGCGCTGCATGACGTCGTCGAACGCTTGCGCGACGCCACCATCGCCATCACCAACAAGGTTCCGCTGCGCGCGCCCGAGCTGGCCCAACTGCCCGACCTGAAGATGATCGCGGTGGCCGCCACCGGCACCGACAACGTCGACCTGGCTGCCTGCCGCGAGCGCGGCATCGTGGTAGCGAACATCCGCGATTACTCGGTGGTTTCGGTGCCGGAACACTGCTTCGCGCTGATGCTGGCGGTGCGCCGCAACCTGCGCGCCTACGCGGCCGACGTCGATGCCGGCAAATGGGAACGCTCCACACGCTTCTGCCTGCTGGACCACCCGATCGGCGACCTGGCCGGCAGCCGCCTCGGCATCGTCGGCTACGGCGCGCTGGGCCGGCGCGTGGCGCAGATCGGACGCGCGTTCGGGATGGAGATCGCGGTGGCCTCGCGTTCGCCGGTCACGGATGGCGACGTGATCGCGCTGCCGCTGGCGGCATTGCTGGCGACTTCCGACGTGGTCAGCCTGCACCTGCCGCTGAACGACCAGACCCGCAACATGATCGGCGCACGCGAGTTGGCATCGATGAAGAAGAGCAGCATCCTGATCAACACCGCGCGCGGCGGGCTGGTCGACGAGACGGCGCTGGCCGCGGCGCTGACGGAGGGCGTGATTGCCGGCGCCGGCTTCGACGTGCTGAGCAAGGAGCCGCCAGCGCCCGACAATCCGCTGCTCAAGTTGCGCCTGCCGAACTTCGTGCTGACGCCGCACGTGGCGTGGGCCTCGGGCGGGGCGATGCAGACGCTGGCGGATATGCTGGTCGATAATATCGAGGCCTGGGTAGCGGGGACGCCGAAGAACGTGGTTGATTGATGTCCGGCGCGTTGGACGCGTGGCGTTCAAGAGCCGCCCTAAGAAGACATACTGGTACTGCTTTTTCATCTTCGCATCCAACGACGCCACGCCGATGCACTGATCAACACAGCGAGCATCCAGAACAAGAGCGCAAAACAAAGCTGTGGCCATGGAAGGTCATCGATACCTATCGCTATCGACAGAGGGTCTCTGGCCATTGAACCGGTTGGTGATATCGCCTGACTATCTGCAAGGAACGGCAGCGGAAAACCATACGCGAGTACCGAGCAGTAGATGGGCGTGCCCACATTGCCGCAGACCCCTGTGACGCGCCCCGGTACGACCAGCGACGAGTATGGGAGCGCGACTGCAATTACAAAGCACAATGGATTTCATGCGCAAAGCGGTTCGCCCTCACCGACCTCTCTACTACCGTCAACGGTTTCTCATTCTTTGCCTTGATCCGCTCCTGGCCGACCTGAAGCGAATATACGGCAGTCAACGCACGCTGGCCGCCGGTCGGGGCATCGGCGCTTCACGTACCGCGATAAGAACATCGGTGTGGTGATGCCCAGTCATTGCGTGGAATAGCGAACCGCGCACTGCCACCACTTTTCCCACAAAGTCCTGCAGGCTGAGATTATCCAATGGCACCAGCGTCACCTTCGCTTGATCCTGCTCGGCAGGCTCATCATCGGAAGCAAGCGTGCACAGCGGCTTTGCCAAGTGCAGAATGACTTGGCGCTCCTTCGAGTCCGTCTTGGGCGACTCGCCATAGCCCGGCGGTCCATAGAACGTCTCCAGGGTAACGGTACCTACCAGCATGGTGTCTGGGAGGCCGTATTTCTCGCAGGCGGAGACACGCAATGCGGTGCAACCGACAAGCGAGATGCACAGCACTTTCCACACGATTCTGAGCATAAAATTTTCCGAAAACAATTTCAGTGTAGGACCGCTCGTGGCCGAACCCGGCCATTCAGCTCAGGATATCAGCTTGTCGTCGAGGAAAAGTCACAAAAGGCCACGACTGGCCGGAACCGAACTACTTTGTTAAAAAGTCTAGCGGCAACTTTTATGTCGAGTTTTTAGTGACGGCGATAGTCGAACTAACCAGCGTTCGTACTACGGCGGCCGTTTGGAACAGTCGAGTTACCGGATTTTTTGTCGAACGGCACTGTAGTCGAGCTTTTCAACACAATAAACCCAGAGCGCACACTCAGTCGCAGTCCTGATATCCCCCTAGAGCTCCACATTTGATGCAGCGGAAGACATAGGCGGTAGGAGAACCGTCTTTGTCCAATACCTGAAAAAACTTTTTCCATACTTGTCCAGGCGGAAGTCCAGTCGACTCCCGAATTGAAACAATTGCCGCCTCCCCCAATGTCTCGAGTTCTTTATGGCCAGCAGCACCAAGGAAAGCACCCGCGTCTCCACAGTGCGACCACCACTGCTCTTGCTGCCACCCTGAAAGCCGGGCGTGTGACGCGCGACTTCTTCGACGATGTGCTCGGGTACCGGTTGCCCGTCTCCACAGTTACCGATGCTTCCTCGTCCGTAAACGTGACGTCGTATTTTCTCGCAGCTGTCCCGTCAGCAATACACCAAGGGCAGATTTGTTCGTCAAGCTCTTCCTCTGCGTATACCGAACCGGCGTAAATGAAGCCCTGCTTACTGCTGCAGCAAATGCATCGCGCATCAGATTTCTCTACACTCCCTGTTGCTACTGGATCAGGATAGTATTTAAATGTTGGGATGGACGTAAGTTGAACATATCAAGTCAATAGGGCGATAGACGCTAGTTCATCTGTACAAGAACGTCCGCTCCTGGCCGAATCCAGTTATCAGCTGAGCCTGCTTCCGATCCAAAGTGGACGTTCGTACAGACGCTTAGTCATAGCCGCCCATAAAAATGGGGCACTGATTACAAAGACTTTTCACTATTCTTGATGGTGAAAGCGTGAGCAAACGCAATGGGGAATGCTTGTCCAATCATTCAGGCTTAATGTCAATCCATGACAAGCGACCGTCGTCGAGGAAACGGCAGTCCACGCGGAGCCATTGCGCCCCGAACCGAACAATATACGCATAGGTATCCGTATTTCGTCCCTGATAGATGATTTCCTCCGGCCTGCCGTAAATGTCGAGTTGTGCCTTCAGGGCGTCGAAACGTTTGTGCATGTTCGCTGTGAGCGACATCAAAAGCGCAGGGGTGACTGCTGATTTTGGTAATTCGCCGCGTTTCAGCCGTTGCAGCCACGACACGACTGAAGCCCTAACCTCAGGTAACTCGCCTGGCACCGCACGATGCTCTAGGCCGTAGAGGGTATCGTAGATCGCGGCAGTTAGTGCCGATGCATTAACGTCGCCATTGTTGACTAGCGCAATAATCCAGAGATCTTGGTCGGGATAAATCATATTGCTCGAAGAAAACCCTATGGTGCCTCCGCCATGCCAAATACGCCTATGACCAGCTTGCCGATCGACGAACAAGCCAAACCCATAACCTGCAGTAGTGCCGTCAACGAGAGCGGCCGGTGTCGTCATCATAGTCAGAAATGGTTTCCCGGCTTTCCCGAAGAGAAATTTATTCCACGCGATCAGATCATCAACTGTGGCCACGAGATCGCCCGCAGCTCCGATCCAACTGTTTTCAAAACTAGTTGCGGCGACAACATGTGAGCCTTCGCCCATGTAGCCTTGCGCTTGATTCGCATAACGACCTTTCGTGGCGAGTGTCGTTACTGAATGCATTGACGCTGGTGCAAGTACATGTTGAGAAAGGTAGGTGTCGAAGCTAGTTTTGCTAACCAGCTCAACCACATGGCCCAATAACAGGTAATTCGTATTGCTGTACTTCCAGCGTTTGCCCGTGGAAAATTCGAGTGGTTGCGTATCGACAGTCGCCAGTAAATGAGCAAAGTCAGTTGGCTTCGATGTCGCGCCTGCAGCAAATGCCGGCGACGCGGCATAGTCGGGAATGCCACTTACCTGTTGCAGCAGTTGCTCGATGGTCACCGCCGCCGCCGCGCGGTAGCCGGGAACGAACTGGTCCACGCGATCGGTTAGCGCAATCTGGTGGGCCGCGACCAATTGCAGGATTGCTACTGCGGTCATCTGCTTTGTCAGCGATCCGATCTCGAAGGCAGTGTTAGGATCGAGCGCGCGACCGGTGGCCAAATTGGCCTTGCCATATGCTTTCCGATACAGGATGGAACCGCCGCTTACAATAGCAACAACGGCCCCAGGCGCTCCTTCCCGCTGTAGTGTCTGAGTTACTAGGGCATCCACCTTTTTGGTGTCGGCACCGGACAATGCAGTTAGCGGCATGGCAATGACAGCCGAGCAACATGCGGACGTCAGGCAAAAAACGCACGATGTTAGAAACGAAGAAAGGGTTTGCATGCGCGATCCAGTTCTAAATAGGAATCTGGATTGTAGCGATACGAGGATGCAAGTAATGAGAATTTGCGATCAAACGCCAAAAGCTATCTTAAAAACCTCGTTTCCGAAGTATAGGACGAACAGTTTTCACTTACTTGGTACAGTCTTCACGTTCCGTGTAACCTTAAAACAGCTATCGGACGACGCAACAGGTAAAATCCGGCACCAATTAAAAAGGTTTTTTCACTATTCTGTTACACCGCGCGTAGTGAAGTGACAGGAAAAGTGAAAATTTTTGGCCGATGTGGCCTAACTGTCGAAGAATGTCGGTGGGCTGGTAAGACCTATCGACAGGCCGCTTCCGAGCCATTGCGGACGTTCAGAAAATGGCATATTTAGCGTGCCATGCTGATATCATTTTTACAAACCTGTTCGAATTCCTCACTCGGGATGTAGACCTACTCAGACTCGGATAGGTCTAACGGCATTTGTGCAAGTCCGCCGTACGTGTCTTCGTCATGCTCCGCGATATAGTGCAGCAGTACTCCGGACTCGTACTGCTCAACTTGTCGAACGACTTCGCCATCATCGGCAACTTCGAAATGCCATCACGACGTACCCAGGCTTCATGTTGGTCGCCGCGTGTCTCATCCCAACGGCACTTTACGTGCTTGAGCATTTTTTACATCGTCAAATGAGTGCTGGTAACTGCCCCGACCGACTGAAATCAGCTCTATTAAGGACGCTCGGTAAGGAAAGGGTCAACAAGCGCTCAAGACAGAGCTGTTTGACGACTGCCCAGGTCCGTCTTTCAGAATTTGGCGAAGCTGTCGTGTTCTTTCTTTTGTTAGCTCAGCCTTGCGGGTACTCCACAGCATGGGATACATACTTCCCCAACACTTTTAAACGCTCTTTTCCAAGCAAGAGAAACGTGCTTTCAACTCCGCATCGCGGAATGCTAGCCAAGCTCTCTGGGCAGAGCGAAGGTTTTTCACAAACAAAGGATCGTCCGCCATCTGAGCGACGACTAATCCGTAGACATCGTTGAGGGTTTTGTCTGCTTTGGCAAGTTCGGTATCTGCACATGCGTTCAGCTCTAGCTGGTTGCTCCGAGCACCGCAAACTGGATGGCTGTAAGCCCATGAAACGCTCTGAACTAACACTGATAAAGCAAATAGCAAAACGACGTGTTTACTCATTTGCATCCTCTACCTTGTAATTCTAATGCCCGTGACCATCGCTCTTGATCGGTTGCTAACGATCAAGCCAGCATAGCATGTTGCCGAGCTGACAAACTCTCAGACTGTTGCCACCGGCAGCTTCCGACCCAGAGCGGACATTGCTGCGGTCGCGAAGGCTTGACGGCAACAAGCCTACCAATTGACGTTCTACTTGCGGTCGGTCGACAGGCTAGAAAGAATTTTAAGCAGTTCCTGATGGTCGGCCGGCTTTACAAAGTGATAGTCAAAACCGGCTGCGATGGATGATGCTCGGTCATGTGATTGGCCGTAGCCGGTTAAGGCGATGATGGTAGTGCTTGCTGTGCGCGCATCGGCACGTAGACGACGGGCTAATTCATAGCCGTCCATATCGGGAAGTCCAATATCCAATATGAATGCCTCGACGCCAAATTCCTGCGTTGCCCGCAGCGCGCTGGCGGCATCTTTCTCTACCCGCACCGAGTAGCCGGCAGCTTCGAGCATGTAGCCAAGCATCGTGCCGGCATCCTGATTATCGTCCACGATGAGGACGCGCAGGCTGGCTCCTTCTCGTACAAGTTCGAGTGGCGGCGGCTGGTCAGTTGTTTCATCCTCCGTTGCCAGCAGTGGCAGCGTTATCGCGAACTTGCTGCCCTTGCCTGCACCTTCGCTTGCGACCTGGACGAAGCCGCCATGCAGTTCGACTATGCTCTTGACCAAAGCCAGACCGAGGCCCAAGCCACCTTGCGCCCGGTCTGGTGTGCGCTCTGCCTGCGTGAACAAATCGAAAACCAGCGGTAAGAGTTCCGCCTCGATGCCGATGCCATCGTCGGCGACGCTAATGCGCGTGTACCGATCCAGCACATCAAGTTCCAACGTGATGTGGCCATGTGGCGGCGTGTACTTGGCTGCGTTGTTGAGCACGTTGGATACTGCCTGAATTAGCCGCGTACGATCGCCCAAAACCACTGTACGTTGTGGCGTAATTCGCAGTGATAACTCATGGCCACGTGCTTGGATCAAAGGCTGAACCTGTTCGACCGCGCCGTTGACGACACTTTTCAGATCAAGAGCGCTCTGCTGTATTTGCACCAGACCGCGCGTCACTCGCGACACGTCAAGCAGGTCGTCGACAATGGTGACCATGTGCTTGACTTGGCGTGCGATGATGTCGCCAGCATGCGCTACCCGCTTGGCATCTGCTCCCGGAAGCTTGATCAGTTGCGCTGCGGTGCTGATCGGAGCAAGCGGGTTGCGTAGCTCATGCGCCAACATTGCTAAAAACTCATCCTTGCGCAGGCTCTCGCGGCGCCACGCTTCTTCGACCAGTTTTTGCGCATGAATGTCCGTGCAAGTGCCCATCCAGCGTACGATTTTGCCGGCTTCGTCGAAGACTGGTTGGGCCCGTCCCAGCACCCATCGATAGTGACCGGAGTGGTGACGTAAACGGTACTCAACCTCATAGGTCTCTCCGGTGCGCAGTGAATGACGCCATTTTGCCCAGGCCAACTCTTGGTCGTCGGCGTGGAACAAACTATTCCAACCGTCGCCATTGGTAGAGCCGTGGAGCACGCCCGTGAAGCGGTACCACTGGTCGTTGTAATAGTCATGAAAGCCATCGGGCCGTGTGGACCACACCATCTGCGGCATCGCGTCGGTAATCGTCCTGAATTTCGCCTCGCTCAAACGCACTTCCATCTCATTGCGCAGGCGCTCGCTGGCCGTTCTGGTGCGTTCTGCGATTTCCTTGATTAAGGCAAGGTCTTCATCCAGCCACACGCGCGCGAACGCATTGTTGACGAACATGGCTGAAACCAGGCGGCTATCTTCTCTGACCGGGATGTTGACGAAGGCAGCCACGCTTCGTGCCTTGAGTGCCGTTGCAGCGCCACAGGTGCGCGGATCGGCATCGACATCATCAATGGACATGAACCTGCCCAGCTTGAGGTCGTCGATGAAGGAACCGTAGTCGCGCAAATTCAGTGTGCCTGCCAAAGAAGGCACTCCAGGTGCATTCCAGTCGCGTGCGACCGTTATCGTCTCGGCCACTGGATCGATTGTCCCATACCCAACCCGGCTAACGTTCAGCGTTTCGCCGAGGACGACACATGCCTGGAAGATGATGTCCTCAGGTGTCTTGAGGTCGCGCACCGTGTCGGTCAGTCTAATCAGGGCATCGCGGCGCTTCTCGTTGAGCACGCGGTCGGTAACGTCGACCCCTTGAATCAGTATGCCGGTCAGCTCGCCGTCGGCTGCGCGGATCGGCTGATAAACGAAGTCGACGTAGCGTTCGTTGACCGGGCCGCCTGGCATGGGCTGAACCTCATACCTAGCGCCGTTGGTTGCATAAGCTTCACCGCTCTGATAGACCTGGTCGAGGAGCGTCACATACCCTTGATTAGTGGCATCCGGTAAACCTTCGGCCATTGTCTTGCCGACAATGTCGCGCTGACCGATCAGCTTCATAAAACCGTCATTCACAAACGCGACGTGGTGTTCGGCGCCAGTCAGCACTGCCATAAATGCTGGCGCTTGCTCGAACAGGTCGGCAATATTGCGTAGACTGCTGATCTCCTGCGCCTGCACCGAAATCTCTGCGCGCATCTCATCGGCCTGCGTCCGATCGATCATTTGTTGTGTGACGTCCTCGACGTGCTGAACGATGTAGGAAACGTCGCCTGCCTCGTCGAAGACAGGGAAGTGAACTGGCTTCCAATAGCGCACCGTGAATCCTGCTTCCACCCGGCCTTTGGTTGGTACGTCGTAGCGCTGAACCGGCAGGATGTCGGGCTGCTTCGTCTCTAGAACGCGCAGCATCGAGGCGCGCACATTGGACACGCCGTTGCCGTCGGCGTGGTGTGGATTAGCGGGAAAGGCGTCGAAAATGTGACGTCCGACGATGTTTTCACGTACTGCGCCGGTGCTTTCCAGGTGGGCGTCATTGACAGCGACGATGGTGAAATCTTGAGCCATCACTATACAAGCTGCCGGCGTCGCGTTGAAGAGGGCAGCAAAATTTGGGGCTGACGCCATAGCAGCTTTCAGGGCATAAGGTTCATCATGGCGCCTCTTCGATGGAAGGTGACCAATTTTAGAATTCACTATTCTAATGCTAATCGAGAAATAGCCGATGCAAGCTTAAGTCTGGCCGATCTCGCCCTGTCGTAAGCACAGGCTTAGCGTATGGACGAGCCAATCGCTTCGAGCGCGGGAACGTCCGCTCCTGGCCGAAAGCGGCCGGTCGGGGCAGCATAGCAGCTTGCCAAAGCGAAAATCTCCCAGGCTATCACCAAGGTCCGCTTCCGACCCAAATCCGACCCAGGGCCAGACTTAGTGGACTTCAGTGCTTTACGTCCGAAGTAATCGACCCGATCGATCCCGAGCATAAGAACGAGTGGCATTTTTTCGTCTTTTAATGACAGTATTTGTTACAGGCGACCTCTTAGTTCAATTTTTGACACAGATCTTTTTGAACAATATGGTTTGGTAAGACCACAACAAGATACGAAAAAGTTTGATTTCCATGTGGAAACTTATGTTACGATTGCTCTGCTGCTCGCCCTAGACCCTGCCAGCACATCATTGTCGGCCCATGCTCTGCCGTTTTCACTTGATCTTGGAGCAGCATGTCACATCCTCATCCTGAAAACGAACGTGTTCGTATTGCGGCACTGAACGCGTTGGCCATACTGGACACGCCGACGGAGACGAGGTTCGATCGACTCACTAGGCTCGCCGGACTGACGTTCCGTGTACCTATAGCGCTAGTATCATTGGTCGATACCGACCGCCAGTGGTTCAAATCCCGATGCGGCTTGGACACACCCGAAATGCCTCGTTCTATTGCGTTTTGCAGCCATGCGGTCGCGCTTCGGGAGATGCTTGTCATTGAGGATGCATCCATTGATCCGCGCTTCGCCAGCAATCCTCTCGTTATGGGAGAGCCCCATATCCGTTTCTATGCTGGCCAGCCGGTCTACAGTAATGCTGAACCCGTAGGTACACTATGTATCCTTGATACGGTGCCGCGTTGCTTCGATGATGTAGAGCGCCAGACACTGCGTGATTTGGCCAGGCTTGTTGAAGTTGAACTCAATCTCGTGACGGAACAGACCAAGCGCTTGCTGGCCGAACAAGCACTTAAGGCATTGAACGCTGACCTGGAGCGTCAGGTCATAAACCGTACCCGTGACCTGGAGGATACGGTGGCGAGGATGGCGCGCGAGATTGACCGTCGCAACCTGGCTGAAGCAGCGCTCCAACGATCCGAGTGCTGGAACCAGACGATTGTGGCAACATCGTACAGCGGCTTCATTGGGACGGACGAGGACGGGGTGATCGTCGAATGGAATGCGTCGGCCAGGCGTATCTTCGGCTGGACTCGCGCTCAAGCCATCGGGCAAAAGCTGGAGGAACTGATCATTCCGGGCTACTTGCACGCCAGCCGCGACAAAAGCACGCCGCCTTTTAGCGCGTCATGCACGGAAACCGTGGTCGCTCGCAAGATCGAGATGCCTGCGCTAACGGCAAACGGTTGCCAGATCATGGTCGAGATGACGATCAGTGCTTACGACTGGCAAGGCCATCGCTGCCTTGGTGCCTTCGTGAACGATATTTCCGAGCGCATCCGCAACGGACAGCAACTTGAGGAAAAGCAAGAATTATTGAATGCTGTGTTGGAATCTATTGACGTCGCAGTAGTCGCCTGCGACGCCGTCGGTAACCTTACGCTGTTCAACCGCGCAGCGCAGATAGCACACGGACTGGACTTGAAGGCGATCGCGCCGTCGGAATGGTCGCGTTACTATTCGCTATACCAAGGCGACGGAAGAACACCGCTTGCAATGGATAACATCCCCCTGGTCCGTGCGCTCAAAGGCGATATCGTGCGGGACCAGACAATGGTCATCGCACCAAAAGGCATGCCGGTTCGCACGATGCTTGCCAGCGGTCGCATGCTCCGCAGCGCGTCCGGCCGACCCCTTGGCGCTGTCGCAGTGATGAAGGACATCACAGAATTAAGCGTCTCTCGCGAGCAGCTTGCGATGAGCGAACGCATGCTGCGCACGATCACTGACAACGTACCAGTGCTGATCGCATGTCTCGACGGAGAACGGCGCTATACCTTTGCTAACGCCGTGCATGCATCGTGGCTGGGCAAGCCCGCCGAACGAATCCTCGGCCAAACGATGGAGGAAGCATTCGGTCGGGAATACCACGCAGACCAAGTCGCAGCCTTGGCACATGCATGGCAAGGACAGATGTCG
Source organism: Burkholderiaceae bacterium (assembly GCA_022701635.1). Lineage (GTDB taxonomy): Bacteria > Pseudomonadota > Gammaproteobacteria > Burkholderiales > Burkholderiaceae_D > Telluria > Telluria phyllosphaerae. The sequence goes on from JAKOOD010000257.1 coordinate 12,576, forward strand.
CAGTGTGAACATGAGATCGTGCGCAAAAATCACACTCGTATCGTCCACTCGACGTTCCTGCCGCAAGTGCACAATGATGTCGTGACGGGTGTGTTCGTGCTGACAACGGACGCCACTGCTTCGCGCCAGCACGAACGCAACCTGCATGCGCTGGCACATACCGATGCCCTCACCAGCCTGCCTAACCGCCGCCACTTTGAAGCCGCCCTGAACGCAGCGGCAGGCAAGCGGCGAGAACCCGGACACCACGTCGCACTTCTGTACCTGGATATCGACCACTTCAAACAGATTAACGATACCTACGGTCATGCGAATGGAGACGCAGCACTGGTCGAATTCGCGCGGCGGCTACAGACTGTAGTGCGCGGTTCGGGTGTAGTGGCCCGCTTGGCCGGCGACGAATTTACGGTACTGCTACAGGATGTCCGCAGCGAAGCGGACGTGGAACTCATCATGCGCAAAATCCTAGCGGCGGTGTGGTCACCATTCGTGCTAACAGACTGCACCATCGACGTCGGCACAACCATCGGTGCAGCCATGTCGGGCGGCCTGGTGGTCACGCCAGCCTTGCTCATGGAGAGCGCTGATGCCGCGTTATACACGGCCAAGAAAGGGGGACGCAATACCTACGCTATCCGTAATCTCTGCATTTCGTCCAAAACCTCTGCCCGGCTCGCTGATACACAATCGCTGGTTGCACTTTAGTCAACACGCAGGCATTCTGATGTGTTTGTGTGTTCGCTCCTGGCCAATCTTGGCCAGTCGAGCCAGCATAGCATGTTGCCGCAGTGAACTCTCGCCGACTGTCACGAACTTCCGCTGTCGACCCAAAGCGGACCCAGCCAATTGTTACAACGCGTGCATAAAGATCAGAATGCACCCCATCCGTGCTGTAACTCTGCGGCGTATTGTCGATCAAGGCGGATGTGGCAATCGAGCCTCAGATCACCAGTCCCGTTCCCGCCAGCGGCGGACGAAGCCTCTAACTCACACTGGCTGGCTTTGAAAGCTTTGAAACGAGCGAGAGACTCTTGAAGGAGCTTCCGAGATCCTTGTTTATAGTTTTCATCCTCATCCCATTTGTCTATGCGCCTTATTACCTGAGCTTGAGCGTTCTTGACTTCGGTGTCTGCCTTTTGCGCAAGCGCCTCCAAACAATGTCGCTGGTCTATATGACTAGACGCCTCTGCGCATTCGTCAGTCGCGAAAGCGCTATGCCATGAGAGCAAAGCTCCAAAAAATAAAATGATCTGTGATCGCATTCGATCATTACTCCAGTTGACGGTAGCTAAAAATCGTCGCAGAACAACAAACCGCCGAATGGCGCGGCGCAAAGGCGGTCTATGTACCGCTTGACCAACTTCCGCTTCTGGCCGGTCTCGGTCGTTCGAACCAGCATACCAGCTTGCCTTTCTGTAAAGTTCACGGATTGTCACGATTGGCAGCAGCCTACCCAGACCAGACCTGCGTCAGAATTTTCTGGTTACTCGACTGGAGCTCGACATCGTGCATGCGTAAGGCCGTGTCGTGAATCGAGACCAGGATGGTCAACGACATTGATCGTTCACACGTTGTGGGACTGATTAACTGTCAACGCTACCATTTGCTAAACGGGGTGCCATGCGCGCAAGTCATGCCAAGAATACTGTTGTTGCCAACCGACAAGCACATTACAGGGCACGTCGACTCTCGGCCGCGGCATTGGCTTTGTGGATGCTACTATCGGCAAATGCATATGCAGGCCCACAAAACGTCTGGCTCAATGCGTCCGACATCGATGCACTCCGCAGCCAACCGATCAAAACGAAGTCGTTAATTCGCCGCTGCGATATTGAGATCGATAAAGCGGCGTCGCCGGTACCCGTATTCTCCCCGCCGCCTCACTACACTAGTAATGGAGTCACCGTTACCAGTGTGTCAGCGAATTTTGCCAGCGACGGCAGCTTGGCGTATCGTGCCGCGCTCTGTTTTGCCGCAAGCGGCGATATGCGTTACGCAGCACACGCCCAGCACGTGATTTCGGCCTGGGCCGATCAATTGACGGCGGTATCGTCCGAGCAAGGAGCGTCGGAGATGAATTTCGATCTTCCTCAGTATGTGCTTGCCGCTTCGCTGGTCAGAGGCGTGAATGGCTGGAATGATCAGTCATTTCGGCGCTTCCTTACCGCGGTCGCATTGCCGCTGTCGCACGCTGGAAGAAAAAACAATCATGCCAACTGGGGCGTCTTCTTAAATGCCGCGATCGGAGCGTACCTCGGCGATCGTGCCCTCGTGAGCGCCGCCCGTGAACGTTGGCTGACGCTGATGGATACGCAGATCGCCGCCGATGGTTCCCTGCCACTGGAAATCTGCCGCAGCGATACCAATGATTATTGCGCTGGCGATCATAAGGGGATCAACGGTCTGAGCTATACCCATTACACGTTGCTCCCAACAACCGCCGCAGCGCGCATTTTCGACATGCAGGGCCAGAGCGTGTGGCAAACCTGGGAAGGGAAAAAGTTGGCTGCAGCGTATCGTAGGGCCGCTATTTGGGCTCTACACCCTGAACTTTTCCCCTATTACGACGCCAATCGTGGGCACCTGAATGGCGTGCGCAATGCGGCTTACTTCTCGCTTTTGCAGCATGAGTTCCCAAATGATGAAGGACGGACAGTGATCGCTGGCGGTAAATTGGGAATGAATGCGCTTGAATGGACCGTTCTGTTCGATTGAGCACTTGCGGAAGGCTGTATCCGTGTTTCTTATCGACCTATTGGACAGCGCTATAAGTACCTTAACGGCTTGCGTTTGACTTGGCTGCAGAGAGTCGGTCTGTTCCGTGCGCGTTACTTTCCGTCGCAGCAAGCATCCTAGCTGCCATATAGTCCAGCGACCGCTGCTAGCCGATTGCAGCTGATGCTTCACGCATTTTCCCTACCTGAACGATTCAGCGAATAACGGTAGATGTCTTTTCGTTGCTTCCATCCTCGCCGTATCCAGTAACGGTTGGCAAGATCATTGTCGACGAAAACATCCAAATGGGTTTTTTCGATGCCGATCCTGTCAAGCTCAGCCAAGCAGTGCTCTACCAGTTCATGAGCGATGCCACGGCCGCGATATACCGCATCGACGATTACATGCTGCAGATAGCCTCGGCGTCCATCGTGGCCGCACATCGCACAGCCTACGATCTTATCGTCATTGATACACACGAAACTTATGCCGGGATTACGTGCTAGGTAGCGTTCGGTGGCTTGTCGAGAATCGGCATCGCGGATCGAAACACCGGGAGTGCGGTGCATCAGTGCGATGACATCATCATAGTGGTCGATCGTGTAAGGGCGGATTTTCATCGCAAGTACCGGTAACTGAAAGCCTGGGGAAGTGAATACTGGCCGATCTTGGCCGTTTCGAACCAGGATAACAGGTTGCCGAACTGAAAATGTCAAGAACTGCCGCATTAGGGAGCTGTCGACCCTAAGCGGATGTACTGGTAGTGCTTTTTCGTCTTCGCATCCAACGCCGCCACGTTGAGGCACCGATTGAGACCGCGACCATCCACAACAAGAACGCTAGACCAAACTGTGGCTACAGAAAGTCATCCTCACCTATCGCTATCGACAGAAGGTCTCTGGCCACCGAGCCGACTGGTGAAATCCCCTGATTATCTGCAAGGAATGGCAGTGGAAACCCATACGCGAGTACCGAGCAGTAGTCGGGCGTGCCCAGATCGCCGCAGACCGCTGTGACCTGTCCCGGCACGACCAACGACAAGTATGTGAGAGCGACTGCACTTACGACGCACAACGCAATCGACTTCACGCGCAAAACGGTTCGACTTATCGAAGCCTTTGTCATCGTTAAGTTTCCGTCTCCTTAGTCCGCTTCTGGCCGATCTCGGCCTTTCAGTGTATGGCAGCTTCCAACGGCACACTCCAACCAAAGCGCCTCGGGTGTGGCGATGACTAGGCCGTTGATCATCTGGAAGGTGCCGGATTCTAACTGATGCGCGCATAGCTGCGCAGCGCAAATTCTGCATGTCAGCATCATTTCCAAGTGGATTTTGGCTTGTGAATGCGTGGGCGGATCAGTGATGACGCAAACCAACATCAAACATCGTCAAAATTGGTAAATTTTTTCGCAGGATCATGCCTAGCATGTAATAATTGTAGGAGAAGGCTTACATGGCAGGACGATATGTCAGAATTTATCTCATTTTCTCAGTTGCAAAAACTAAATGATGGCGTCGGCGAAGGTTTGTATGAAAACAGCCCGGACTGCATTAAGGTGCTCTCGTTTGACGGCATAATCAAACGGTTGAGCCCAAGTGGGCAAGTCGCTTTGGAGCTCGACCGCCCAGACCAGCTCGACGGCGCCCATTGGCCAAGTCTTTGGCCAGGCAGTGAACAACTGCGAGTCGAGCAAGCGCTGGCAGACGCTCGCGATGGCCGGCGCACGCAGTTTTTGGCGTTCTGCCCGACGGCGAAGAATACGCCTCGGTGGTGGGACGTCGTCGTGAGTCCATTGTCGGGGCCTGAGGGCGGCGCGCTCGCCGTCTCGCGCGACGTCACCGACTTGGTGCGCGCGCGCGAGGAGCTCACGTTGGCGAACGAGCGAAAAAATCAGTTCATGACGGTGCTCTCGCATGAACTTCGCAATCCTCTGTCCACACTGAGTATGACGGTGAAGCTTCTGGAAGCGCGCAAAGAGGATCCGATTCAGGTTAGCCGCGTGGTGGAAACGATGAAGCGGCAGATCGCGCACATGATTCGCTTGGCCGAGGAC
>JAKOOD010000206.1 GCA_022701635.1 Burkholderiaceae bacterium
TGTTGCAGACGAGGTATTTCTGGCCCGGGAACTGGCGCGGCATGAAGCTCCACTTCAGGCCGGTCGGGAAACCGGCGCCGCCGCGGCCGCGCAGGCCCGAGGCCTTCAGGTCGGCGATGATCTGTTCGGGCGTGATGCCTTCTTCCAGGATCTTGCGCAGGGCCGAGTAGCCGCCACGCTTGACGTAGTCGGCCAGGTGCCAGTTGTCGCCGTCCAGGTCCTTCAGGATCAGCGGGTCGATGTGACGGTTGTGCAGGCTGGTCATTTGTTGAGTTCCTCCAGCAGGGCATCGATCTTGTCGTCGCTCATGAACGAGCACATGCGGTGGTTATTCACCAGCATGACGGGTGCGTCGCCGCAGGCGCCCATGCACTCGCCTTCGACCAGCGTGAACTGGCCGTCTTCGGTGGTGCCGCGGTAATCGATGCCGAGCGCATCTTTCAGCCGCTGCCCTGCCCGCTCGCCGCCCGACAGGGCGCACGGCAGGTTGGTGCAGACGGTGATCTTGTTCTTGCCAACCGGTTTCAGGTTGTACATGTTGTAGAAGGTGGCGACTTCCTGCACGGCGATCGCAGGCATGCCGATGTAGTCGGCGATTTCCTGCATCGTCTCGGGCGACAGCCATCCCTGTTCGACCTGCGCATGGGCCAGCGCGGCCATCACGGCCGATTGACGCTGGTCGGCCGGGTACTTGGCCAGCTCGCGGTCGATTTTTTGTAAGCACTGCTCAGATAACATAATCTCTTCTGCCTCTTGAATGTCGGCGGTCGTTCGTCTTAGCGGTCGATCGAGCCGAACACGATGTCCTGGGTGCCGATGATGGTCACGGCGTCGGCGATCATGTGGCCGCGCGCCATTTCATCCAGGCTTTGCAGGTGGACATAGTCCGGGGTGCGCAGCTTCAGGCGGTACGGCTTGTTGGCGCCGTCCGACACGATGTACACGCCGAACTCGCCCTTCGGGTGTTCGATCGCGGCATACGCCTCGCCCGGCGGCACGTGGAAGCCCTCGGTGAACAACTTGAAGTGGTGGATCAGCGATTCCATGTTGGTCTTCATGTCCACGCGCGACGGCGGCGCAATCTTGTGATTGCTGGTCATGACCGGACCCGGGTTCTCCCTCAGCCAGGCGATGCACTGCTTGATGATGCGGTTGGCCTGGCGCAGCTCTTCCACGCGTACCAGGTAGCGGTCGTAGGAGTCGCCGTTGGTGCCGACCGGGATGTCGAATTCGACCTTGTCGTAGGCGGCGTACGGCTGCATCTTGCGCAGGTCCCAGGCGATGCCCGAACCGCGCAGCATGGCGCCGGTGAAGCCCATCGCCTTGGCGTCTTCCGGCGACACCACGCCGATGCCGACGGTACGCTGTTTCCAGATACGGTTGTCGGTCAGCAGGGTCTCGTATTCGTCGACGTAGCCGTCGAAACGCTTGGTGAAGCCATCGATGAAGTCGAGCACCGAACCCTGGCGGATTTCGTTCAGCTCGTCGACGGCCTTCTGGCTGCGCACCAGCGACGGCTTGTGCTGCGGCATCTGGTCCGGCAGGTCGCGGTACACGCCGCCCGGACGGTAGTAGGCCGCGTGCATGCGCGCGCCCGACACCGCTTCATAGACATCGAACAGATCCTCGCGGTCGCGGAAGGCGTACAGGAAGGGACCCATGGCGCCGATGTCCAGCGCGTGCGCGCCCAGCCACATCAGGTGGTTCAGGATGCGGGTGATCTCGTCGAACATCGTACGGATGTACTTGGCGCGGATCGGCACGTCCAGGCCCAGCAGCTTCTCGATCGCCAGCACGTAGCCGTGCTCGTTGCACATCATCGAGACGTAGTCGAGGCGGTCCATGTAAGGCACCGACTGCAGGTAGGTGCGGGTCTCGGCCAGCTTTTCGGTGCCGCGGTGCAGCAGGCCGATGTGCGGGTCGGCGCGCTGGATCACTTCGCCGTCCAGCTCCAGCACGAGGCGCAGCACGCCGTGCGCTGCCGGGTGCTGCGGACCAAAGTTCAGGGTGTAATTCTTAAGCTCAGCCATTATTTCATCCCGTAGGTTTCTTCGCGGATCACGCGCGGAATGTTTTCGCGCGGTTCGATCGTCACCGGTTGGTAGATCACGCGCTTCTGTTCGGGGTCGTAGCGCATCTCGACATAGCCCGAGATCGGGAAGTCCTTGCGGAACGGATGGCCGATGAAGCCATAGTCGGTCAGGATGCGGCGCAGGTCGCCGTGGCCTTCGAACAGGATGCCGAACAGGTCGAACGCTTCGCGCTCGAACCAGTTGGCGGCGCGCCAGATGCCGGTGATCGACGGTACCAGCGGCATGTCGTCGTCCGGGCAGAACACGCGCACGCGTACGCGCCAATTGTGCTCGATCGACAGCAGGTGCACGACCACCGCGAAGCGCAGGCCGTCCCAGGTGCCTTCGCCGTACGAGGAATAGTCGACGCCGCACAGGTCGATCATCTCTTCGAAACGCAGAGCCGGATCGTCGCGCAGTTTCTGCATGGAGGCCAGGTATGCCGAGGCCTTCACAACTACCGTTACTTCGCCCAGCGCCACGGTAATGGCAGCGCCCTCGCCCAGAGCATTCTTCAGGGCGAGTTCGAGGGCTTCGATTTTTGTCGTCATGGTGTTTGGGACCGGCTTGTATTAACGCGCGATGGTGTTGGTGCGCTTGATCTTGTTCTGCAGCTGGATGATGCCGTACAGCAGCGCTTCCGCGGTCGGCGGGCAGCC
>JAKOOD010000214.1 GCA_022701635.1 Burkholderiaceae bacterium
GGCACAGCGTTCGCCGTCGACCAACAGGTCGATGCGCTTGGCATTCGGCACGTTCAGCATGAACTCGTTGATACGGGCCAGGCCGTAGGCGTTTTCCGGATAGTGGATGGCTTCGGTATCGTGGAAGCCGTTCAGGTAGGTGCCTTCCAGCGTGTCCTTCCGCCCATGACCGCCCTCTTCCGGCGTGCCGCGCATGCCGATGTAGCCATTCCCCAATGTAAACAGGGTCTCGTGCAGGAAGCGCCGGGCGGGATCGATGGCGCGCTCGCGGATGCACCAGGGCTCGGCCGCCAATGTAGTCATGCTACCCATGTTATCGATGTCATTCTGCACGTCGTTTTTCCTCGTTTCGTTGCGCCTGGCGCTGATGTTTGGCGGATGGGTTGTTCGGTGGTTCAGGTATGACGCGCGATCAGCGTCGTCGGCAGCATTTCGGAGCGCACCTCCGGGTGGCCCTCGATCATGGCCAGCATTTTTTTCGCGAGCAGCACGCCGCCGTCGCGCAGGTACTGGTGCACGCTGGTCAGGGGCGGCACGAAGCTGGCGGCGCCCGGCGTATCGTCGTAGCCGATCACGGAAATATCGTCGGGCACGCGCAGCCCGGCTTCGGTCAGGGCGCGGATGGCACCCATGGCCAGCGAATCGCTGGCGGCGAACAGGCCGTCGCAGCTGCGCCCGCCCTTCTTCTTCAGCAGCGCGTTGACGCAGTCGAAGCCGGCCTCGAAGGTGAACGCCTTGGGCCGCAGGATATGGACGCTGGCGCGTCCCGACAGCGCGTCGATGAAGCCGGCGCAGCGTTTTTCGACCTCGGCGTGGTCGACGTCGCCGACGAAGACCAGCTTGCGCCGCCCCAGTTCGAGGAAACGTTCGGCCGCGCTGGCGCCGCCCTTGGCATTGTCGCTGCCGACCACGACGTAGGCGCCGTCGGCCTCCGGCGCGCCCCACACCACCAGCGGCAGGCTGGTCGCCTGCAGCGCGCGCACCGCTTCGCCGTGCGATCCCTGGCCTAGCAGGATCAGGCCGTCGGCGCCCTGCACCGGCGCGGTGTCGAGCAGCTGCTTCGAGGTCAGCACGACGCTGTAGCCGGCCGTGGTCAGCTCCTGGGTGATGCCGCCCAGCAGCTCCAGCGGATACGGATCGGACATCGGCCGGCCCTTCACCGGCGTCATCTCGACCACCACCGCCACCGAATACGAACGGCGCATGCGCAGGTTGCGGGCGCTGATGTTGAAGCGGTAGCCCTGCTCGGCGGCGATCCTGCGGACTTTTTCGCGCGTCTTCTCGGTGACCAGCGGACTGTCGCGCAGGGCGCGCGAGACCGTGATGGACGAGACGCCGGCAATTTTGGCCAGGTCTTCCATCGTGACCGCGCTGTCGCCGGCGGTCCTGTCTTGCGTTACCTTGTTGTGCGCCATGTGGCTGTATCCGGATGAGTCTGCGAACGAGGATGCATTATGCCAGATTTGTTTGTCTTGTAGACAAAAAATGACATCGATAACAATCCGGTTGACATCGATAACATTTCAATGTTTCAATGGTTTCATTGCTCGTCAAACAAATGCTTCGACGGCGCACGGGGAGGAGACGCCCCGTTCACGGATTCCCATCCTCCATCAGAGAGACCACAATGAAAAAACCCGTTCCCTTCCCGCAGCTGTCGGCCAGCGCGCTCGCCGTCCTTGCCCTCGTGGCCCAGGTCCAGGCATCCGCCCAGGAAACTTCTCCCCTCCCGCCGCGGGACAATGTGCAGAAAGAGATCCAGCAGGTCGTCGTGACCGGCACCGCATCGGCCAGCGGCACGCGCAAGATCGACACCAGCTTCTCGATCACCACCGCCAACGAGGAACAATTGAAGCAGGCGGCGCCCACCAGCACCGCCGACGTCCTCAAGATCGTCCCCGGCGTGTATGCGGAATCGACCGGCGGCCAGTCCGGCGCCAACATCGAGGTGCGCGGTTTCCCCTCGGGCAGCGACTCGCCCTTCGTCTCGATCCAGATGAACGGCAACCCGGTGTTCCCGGTGCCGGTGCTGTCCTTCTTCGAAGGGTCGTCGGCCTTCCGCCTGGATGACACGATCGAACGCGTCGAGGTGCTGCGCGGCGGCCCGAGCACCATCTATTCAAGCGGCCAGCCGGGCGCCACCATGAACTTCATCATGAAGAAAGGCGGCGACACGCCGGAAGGTAACCTGCGCTTCACCACCGGCACCGGCAACCTGCGCCGCGTCGACGGCGTCTACAGCGGCAAGATCGCCGAAGGCTGGTACGGCATGGTCGGCGGCTTCTACCGCACCACCAATGGCGTGCGCGACGCCGGCTTCCCGGCCGACGACGGCGGCCAGCTGTCGGCTTCGCTGACCCGCAAGCTGGACCAGGGCGAACTGACGCTGTACGCGCGCTCCACCTCGGACAAGAACGCCTTCTATACCGGCGTGCCGCTGGTCTCGTCGAACAACGGTCACACGATCTCGTCGTTCCCGGGCTTCAATCCGCTCACCGGCACCCTGATGAGCAACGAGATGCGCAACTTCACGGTCGAAGCCGGCCCCGGCAAGACCCTGAACTACGACCTCGGCGACGGCCGCGGCCTGAGCTCGAACCTGCTCGGCGCCGAATTCCAGCAGAAATTCAACGGCTGGGACGTGTCGAACAAGCTGAATTACTTCAAGGGCGACCTGAACACGATCGCCATGTTCACCGGGAATAACCCGCTGAGCGCGGCCGACTACCTGACCCAGGCGATCGGCACGGCCAACGGCAATGCGGCGGTGCTGGCGGCGGCCGGCGGCGTGCCGGCCAGCGGCGGCAGCATGACCTACACCAACGGCAGCGGCGCCGTCGCCGCCAACCAGCAAGTGGTGCAGGCCGGCCTGTGGGCGGTGGAAAAGAAACTGCGCTCCTTCACCGACGAGTTTCGTGTCAGCCGGGAGATCGGCAACAACACCGTCACCGCCGGTGCCTATCTCGCCAATTACTCGTCGAAGGACGTCTGGTACCTCGGCAACAGCCACCTGATGACGGCCACGCCCAACGCCAGCCTGCTCGACGTGCGCCTGAACAATGGTGTGGTGGTCTCGAACAAGGGCACCGACGGCAACGTCAACTACGCGCCGATCGCTTCCTACGACGGCGACAACACGGCCGTGTTCATCGCCGACGAGTGGCGCATCAACGACCGCGTCAAGGTCGACGCCGGCATGCGCCACGAACGCCAGCGCCTGTCGGGCTCGGTGTCGAACCTGACCAGCGCCGACACCGACAACAACCCGCTGACCGTCTACAACAACGGCACCTCGATGCCGAACGGCAGCTACACGGCGCTGTCGCGCACCGATTCGGCGAACTCGTTCACGGTCGGCGGCTTGTACAAGCTCAGCCGCGACGCGAGCGTGTTCGTGCGCGCCAACCAGGGCCACACCTTCATCTACTTCGACGACATGCGCAACGCCGGCAGCCAGGCCGTGCTGAACGACCGCAACCGCGTGCCCAACCCGAAGGTAACCCAGTACGAGGTCGGCTTCAAGACCGCGACGCCGCTGTACAGCGCCTACGTGAATGCCTTCTTCACCGACTTCAGCGGCATCTCGTTCCAGCAGATCACGACCACCAACATCCTGTATTCGGTCAGCGGCTCGGAGGGCAAGGGTGTCGAATTCGAACTGGCAGTGCGTCCGCTGAAGGGCCTGCAGCTGCAGCTGACCGGCGACTGGCAGGATTCGACCTACAAGGACAACCCGGACATCGCCGGCAAGCTGGTGCAGCGCCAGCCCAAGTTCCAGTACCGCTTCTCGCCGAGCTACCGGATCCCGATGGGCGACCACGCGCTGCGCCTGTACGGCACTTATTCGCACATCGGCAGCCGTTGGGCCGACCAGGCGAACACCCAGTACCTGCCGGCGTATAACACGATCGACGTCGGTATCCTGGCCGAACTGTCGGACAAGCTCGAGTTGCGCGTCAGCGGCAACAACCTCAGCAACGAACTCGGCCTCACCGAAGGCAACTCGCGCCTGGTCGGCGCCAGCAGCGGCCCGATCAATGCGCGTCCGCTCTTCGGGCGTTCGTGGGAAGCGTCGCTCAACTACCGCTTCTGATTCGGCTGCATCGTTTCACTGTCTTAACCCTCTTGGCGGGACTTCGGTCCCGCTTTTTTT
>JAKOOD010000282.1 GCA_022701635.1 Burkholderiaceae bacterium
ACACGCAGGAAATCATGGGCGATATTCCGAACTACACCAACCAGAAGCCGGTAATCCAGATGAGCTCGGTGGCAGTCGGCGCGCCTTGAGCGGCGCCCCGGCTTCGCACGGCTTCAGCCCGACACCAGCGCCAGCAACTGGCGCCGGTCGTCCGGGCGCTGGACCTGAGCCGTGACCCGGTCCCACAGCAGGAACATGCCGTAGGCCCACTGGGTCATCAGTTCGGCTTCGGTCGCCGGCTTGTCCGCCAGGCCGCCCAGCAGGCGCCCGATCTCCGCGCGCGCCTGGTCGGTCACGTGCTCGTAATTCCATGCATCCATCGGCAGCATCCGCTGCCGCGCACGGTAGCGGCGCGCACGCTCGGCATCGCTCATCGCGTCGTCCTTGGGTGGACGGCCGCGCTTTTTCGCACTGTTGGGGGCGAGCGGAAGTTCGATGGTGCGCTGGTCTTCGGGGTGCTTCATGGTTCGGCTTGCGTCGTTGAGCATGAGATCGATTATTCGTGATGCATCACACGATAGCAAGCACCGTCTTCAAGTTCATTTATCGTGGCGCATCACGAAAAATACGGGAGCCAGGCGGCGTCACCCTGGAACGCCGCGCCGCCTGCCTGCCTGCCGGCGGCGTGGCGGCGCTGGCCTGCGCACCACGGGAGTGTTCAAACCATGGGGATGGCGCTAAGCTGTCCGCTTTCCTTGATTGGAAGGTCTCCCCATGTCCACCACCCAGCGTCACCCGAATGCCGCCCTGGCCGGCGTGCCCGGCGGCCGCCAGCGGCTCGACACGCCGGCCCTGCTGCTCGATCTCGATGCGATGGCGCGCAACATCGCCCGCATGGCACAGTTTGCGGCAGGCCGGGGCGTGGGGCTGCGGCCCCACGTCAAGACCCATAAATCGGTCGAGATCGCGCGCCGCCAGCTGGCGGCAGGGGCGATCGGCGTGTCCTGCGTCACGCTAGGTGAAGCGGAGACGATGGCGGCGGCCGGCCTGCCCGGCGTGCTGATCACCTCGCCGATCGTCACGGCCGGCAAGATTCGCCGCCTGGTCGAGCTGGCGTCACGGACGGCGCCGGGCGACGTCATGGTGGTCGTGGATCACCTCCGCAACGTCGACGACCTGGCCGCGGCCGCCGGCGCGCTGGCGCATCCGCTGCACGTGCTGATCGACTACGCGGCCGGCTACGGGCGCACCGGGGCGGCCGATGCCACCGCGGTGCTGGCGCTGGCACGGCGGATCGCGAGCCATCCCGCGCTGCGCCTGTGCGGACTGCAAGCCTATGCCGGCAACATCCAGCACATCGGCGCGCGCGCACAGCGCGCCGCCGCCGCCGCCGCGGTGCGGGCTTCGGTGCGCCAGGTCATCGACGCCGCATCGGCCGCCGGCATCCGCTTCGAGATCGTCACCGGCGGCGGCACCGGCAGCCACGACCTGGACGCGCAGGACGACCTGTTTACCGAACTGCAGGTCGGTTCGTACGTCTTCATGGATGCCGACTACAGCGCGGTACTGGCCGGCGGCGCCGCGTCCACGGCCTTCGACGTGGCCCTGCTGGTGCAGGCCGCTGTGGTCAGCGTGAACCAGCCCGGCTGGGTCACTGTCGACGCCGGCACCAAGGCCTTCGCCACCGACAGCGGCGTGCCGCTGGTCGCGGGCGGATCGCTGGCGGGCGCCGCCTACGTCTTTGCCGGCGACGAGCACGGCAGGCTGACGGTGGATGGTGGCCGGCGTCCGCAACTGGGCGACCGGGTCGAATTCGTGACGCCGCACTGCGACCCGACCGTCAACCTGCACGGGGTCTATCACGTGGTCAGCGGTGACACCCTGGTGGCCATCTGGCCGGTGGATGCCCGTGGCCGCTGAGGGAGCGGCGGGTATAATCGCGCCCATGAGTGACCCGATGAGCGACCCTACGCGCGACGCCTCCGTACCCACCCCGGTACCGACCCTGTCCGACGTCGCCGCCCTGGCGGGTGTGTCGCGCGCGATCGCCTCGCGTGCGCTGTCGGCGCAGCCGCGCCCGGTGTCGGCCGACAAGCGCGAACGCGTGCTGCGTGCGGCCGAGACCCTCGGCTTCCGCCCCAATTCACTGGCGCGCGGGCTGGCCAGCAAGACCGTCAACCTGGTCGCCATCCTGGTGAATCATATCCACGACCTGTCCGACCTCGACCTGTTCGACCTGCTGCTGGCCGACATCCAGGCGATCGGCAAGCAGGTGATCTTCATCCGCGTGGGCGCCGGCGGCGACGCCGCATCCTTCCTGCGCGACGGCGTCGCCTACCACGTCGATGCGGCGCTGGTGTTTTCCGACTTCGCCGACGCCGCCAGCGTGCGCCGCATGTTCCGCAACAATGCGGTGCTGATGCTGAACGGCCAGCACGACCCGGGCGCGCCCTCGGTGACGATGGACGAAGACCACGGCATCCGCGAAGCGGTGGCCGATGCGGCGGCCAAGGGCGTGCGCAGCGCGCTGCTGCTGACCGGCCGCACGATGTCGCTGGTGGAGCAGGCGCGCATCGCCTCGTACCGCGCGGCGCTGGCGCGGCACGGCATCGAGCTGCTCGGAGAGCTGGCGGGCGATTATTCGTATGCCAGCGGACGCACGCTGGCGGCCAGGATCGACGTGGAGGCCACCGGCGCCGTGTTCTGCACCTCGGATGCGATGGCGATGGGGGTGCTGGATGCCCACCGGGCGCACTTTCCGCAGCACCGGCCGGCACGTTTCCGCCTGTACGGGTTCGACAACGTCTCGCTGACCCAGTTCGACGCCTATCCGATTTCCTCGATCGGCGCCGACAAGCGCGCGTATGTGGCGCAGATCGTGCGCATCCTGAACGGGCCGGCGCCGCTGGCGCAGAACACCGAGCAGGTGCTGGTGCCGACCCGCTTCGTGCCGCGCCTTACGGGCTGACCACGGGCTGACAGCAGTTGCATCGTGGGCACGGGGTGCCCACCCTACAATTATTTCACTTACGGTGCCAGCACCGGCGGCACCGCTTTCGCACCCCACCATTTGCGGTAGTTGGCGGCGTAGGCGCCGGTCCGTACGTAATCGGCCACGAAGCCGTTCACGAACTGCAGCAGCGCCGGATCGCCCTTGGCCATCGCGATGCCGATCGGCGTGTTGCCGTACATCGCGGGCAGGGTCTCCAGCTGCGGGTTCTTGCTGGCCAGGTAGTCGAGCAGCGATGCGTCCTCGATGCCGGCATCGGCGCGCTTCTGCTGCAGCAGCAGGACGCCGTCCGGCGCGAAGTTGTCGGTGTAGACCGGCAGCGCCCCCGGCGCCGAGTGGCGCAGGAAGGCATCCGCCGTGGTGCCGCGGCCGACCACCACGCGCTTGCCGGCCAGGTCCGCCAGCGACTTGATGTGCGCGCTCTTCTGCGAGATCACGCGCAAGCCGGCGACGTTGTAGGGCATCGAGAAATCCACCACGCGGGCGCGCTGCGGCGTGATCGAGACGTTGGCCACCACCAGGTCGAGCTGTTTAGAGCGCAGCATCGAGATGCGGGCGTCGCTCGAGACGTCGGAAAAGCGCACCGGCACCCCCAGGCGCGCGGCCAGCTGTTTGGCGACGTCGACGTCGTAGCCGACCGGCTCGTTGGCGGCGTTGCGGAAGCCCACCGGCTCGCCGCCCAGCGAGACGCCGATGCGCACGTAGCCGCGCGCCTTGATCTCCTCGATGCGGCCGGCCAGCGCCGATGTCGCCATCAGCATCAACAGGGCGCCGGCGGCGCAGCGTCCCCAATGCATTTTCAGTGTCAGACCGTGCTCCATTTGTTGTCCTTTCAGGGTTTGACGGTGGCGGCGACGCGCAGTTCGGGGGCGGCCATGCGCTCGTCCCAGTACCAATAGCGGATCTCGTCGTCGCAGCGGTAGTTGACCACCTGGTGCTTGCCTTTGGCATCCATCGCATGGATCACGACGCCGGCCAGGAAGCCGGTCTTCAGCTCGGCCAGTTCTTCCACCGCCAGCTTGACCGCGTCTTCGAGCGTGTGCCCGAGCCGCAGCGCCAGCACGATGCTGCGCGAGGTCCCGCAGCGCATGGTCATTTCGCCGGTATGGGTACAGGCGGCCGCGCCATAGCGGCTGTCCGCATAGAAGCCGGCGCCGGGAATCGGCGAATCGCCCAGGCGCCCCGGATACTTCCAGGCCCAGCCCGAGGTCGATGTGACCACGCCGAGATTGTCGGCGCCATCGCGGCCCAGGAACACCGTGGTGTCGCGCACGCGCTCGGGGTCGGTGATGGTGTTGCTGAGCGGCGCCAGCGGAATGTCCGGGAAGGCGGCCAGCTGCTGCGGCGACATCTCCTTTTGCAGGCGCTCCCACCAGACCCGCTTGCTGTCCGGGTGCAGCACCTCGTCGAGCGCGAAACCGCGTTCGGTGGCGAAGCGCCGTGCCCCGGCGCCGGTCAGCATCACGTGCGGCAGGTGCTGCATCACTTCGTAGGCCAGCGCGGAGACGGGCAGGGTGGCCGGCACCGCGCCGACCGCGCCGACGTCGCGCGTGGTGCCGTCCATGACGCCGGCGTCGAACTCCATCTCGCCCAGCATGTTCGGCCAGCCGCCGTAGCCGACGCTGCGCACTTTCGCCTCGCGTTCGACCTTGGCGATGCCGCCGACCATGGCCGGGATAGCGGCGCCGCCTCCTTTCAGCAGGTCTACCGTGGTGTCGAAGCCGGGCCAGGCTTCGGCGTTCGCCAACAGCATTTTCATGTTCATGACTTGTTCATCTTTGATAAAAATTGGGCGATGCGGGGCTGCGCCAGGCCGCCATCGAGGGCGAAGAATTGCGCCGCGGGCAGGTCGGCCAGCAGCCGGCCGCCGTCGAGGAACACGATGCGGTCCGAGATCTCGCGCGCGAAGTCGACTTCGTGGGTCACGAACAGCATCGTGGTGCCGCTGCGCGCCAGTTTCGCGAGGATCGCCAGCACCTCGGCCGTCATCTCCGGATCGAGCGCGCTGGTGACTTCGTCCAGCAGCAGGTAGCGCGGTTGCATCGCCAGGGCGCGGCAGATGCCGACGCGCTGGCGCTGGCCGCCGGACAGCTGGGACGGATACAGGTCGGCGCGCTCGGCGAGGCCGACGGAGGCCAGCAGTTCGCGCGCTTCCTGTTCGGCGCGGACGCGCGGCACCTTGAGGACGTCGATCGGCGCCAGCGTCACGTTCTGCAGCGCCGTCATGTGCGGATACAGGTTGAACAGCTGGAACACGGTGCCCGAACAGCGGCGCGCCAGCTGCAGCCCCTTCGGATCGTCGACGCGGTGGCCGTCGACCGAGATCGTGCCGCCGTCCAGCTTTTCGAGGCCGTTGATGCAGCGGATCAGGGTCGACTTGCCGGACCCGCTGGGACCGAGGATGGACACCACTTCACCCGGCGCGATGCGCAGGTCGATGCCGTCCAGGATGGTATTGCCGCCGAAGCGCTTGGATGCGCCTTCGATGTGGATCATGCTACAACCCCTTCCATTCACGATGCGCGCGCAGGCGCGCTTCCACGCGCGCGCAGGCGCCGGCGATCAGCCGCGCCATCAGGTAATACAGCAGGCCGATCACGGTCCAGACGATGAAGGGCTTGAGCGTGCGCAGGTTCAGGATCGCGCCGACCTTGGTGAGATCGATCACGCCGATCACCGAGATCAGCGAGGTCACTTGCAACTGGTTGATCAGGAGGCCGGCCAGCGGTCCGAAGCCGAAAGCGGCCGCCTGCGGCGCCACGACCCGGCGCAGCGTCTGCCAGCGGCTCAGGCCGAACACGCGCGCGGTCTCGATCTGCTCGCGCCCCACCGATTCGATGGCCGATACCGCGATCACGTAGATAAAGGCGGCCGTATTCCCGGACAGCGTGATCAGCGCCGCCTGGACCGGCGTCAGGTCGGTCTCCAGCAGCACCGGCAAGCCGAAGAACACCAGGAACAACTGCACCAGCACCGGGGAGTTTTTCAACAGTTCGGCCAGCAGGGCGGCCAGGGGCGCCAGCAGCGGCACGCGGTAATAGCGCAGCAGCGCCCAGCCCAGGCCGATGACGCCGCCGATGAGGGTGGTCGCGGCGAACAGCGCGACCGAGACGCCGAGCCCCTGCAGCAGCAGGAGCAGGTCGTGGGCGCTGAAATCGGCGTAGCGCATCATCGGGCGTGCTCGCGGTTCAGGCGCCGGTGCAGGGCGCCGGCCGACAACGCCACCAGCCAGGTCAGCGCGGCATACAGGACCAGCAGCAGCGCGTACACCTCGAACGGCTGGAAGGTGTCGGCGGCCACGATCTTGGCGCTGCCGGTGAGTTCGTTCAGGGTGATCGCCGACAGGATCGACGAGGTCAGGATCAGGTTGACGAACACCGACCCGAGCGGCCGCACGGCACTGCGCAGCGCGATCGGCAGCACGATGCGACGGTAGATGGCGACCCGCGACAGCCCGCTGACTTGCGCAGCCTCCAGCACGCCGGGATCGATCGCCAGGATGCCGGCGCGGATCGCATCGGACGTGAAGGCGCCGCCCGCCAGCGACAGCGCCAGTACACCGGTGGCGAAAGCGCTCAGCTCGAGGCCGATTTCGGGCAAGCCGTAGAACAGGAAGAACAGCTGGACGATGAAGGGCACGTTGCGGAACACGTCGACGTACACGGCGGATGCGCGCCGCGCCGGCGCCGATGCCGCGGTGCGCATCAGGGCCGCCAGGATGCCCAGTAACAGGCTGCCGGCGAGGGCCAGCGCGCAGGCGAGGGCGGTGAGGCGTGCCCCGGCGGCGAGGTCGCCAAAATACGGTACGAGCGAGGTCGGATCGAACTGCAAACTGCATTCTCCCATCTGGCATGAAACCAAAAGTGAAACCGGTTTCACTTCAAGCCCGACGAGTCTCACACAAACTGTCGGGAATTTCAAGAACAACGACGAACGGCGCGGCGGATCAGGCCAGCAGGGCGGCCTTCAATGCGGCGACCTTGGCGGCGCTGGTCTGGCGGCGGCCGCCGGCGTCGAAGCCGAAGTCCGCGACCTGCGGCGACGGCGGCGCCAGCGGCACCGAGCAGGAGGCGTGGATGTCGGTCAGCGGCAATCGCGCGCACAGCACGCCGGCGTTGCCGGCGTCGATGCCGGCACCGGGCATCACAGTAATCCGGCCGGCGGCCGCGTCGAAGCAGCGCTGCAGGCCGTCCAGGCCATCCGGGGCTTTCCTGGCGCCGCCGGAAGTGAGGATGCGCTCGAAACCGAGGCCGATGGCGAGGAGGGTGGCTTGTGCCAGGTCCGGGCACAGGTCGATCGCCCGGTGCAGCGTGCAGCGCAGCTTGCGCGCCATGGCATGCCGCACCAGGTGTTCCAGTGTGCGGGCGTCCAGCTGGCCGTCGTCCAGCGACGCGCCGAGCACGACGCCTTGCAGGCCGGCGGCCGCCACCGCGTCGATCTCGTGCAGCATCAGACCAATCTCCGCCTCGCTGAAACGGAAGTCGCCGCCGCGCGGGCGGATCATGGCCACCACCGGCACCGGGCTGCTGGATGCCGCGCGCAGCAGGCCGGCGCTCGGGGTCAGGCCGCCGATCTCGAGGGCGCTGCACAATTCGATGCGGCCGGCGCCGCCTTCGAGTGCGGCGGCCAGGCCGTCGGGGTGGTCCACGCAGACTTCGAGGGTGATCCCGTCAGCCACGCTGGTTGCCCAGCTTTTCCAGGCCGAGCCAGGCGGCGCCGATCAATCCCGCTTCGGCGCCGGACTGGCCCGGCACGATGATCGGCGCGTCGGTCTTGCGCAGGATGGCGGCACGTACCGCCGCGTCGAGGCGCGCGATCAGCGGCGCGCTGTTCGACAGGCCGCCGCCGACCGGCAGGATCGATGCGCCGAGCGTATTCACGAGCATCGCCAGCGGACCGGCCAGCAGGTCGATGAAGACGGCGACCGTGCGTTCGGCGGCGGCGTCGCCGGCTTGCCAGGCGTCGATGATCGCGCGGCTGTCCAGCGCCGGCTGGCCGAGCGCCCCGTGCAGCCGCTCCAGGCCGCGCGCGCCGCCGACCGTGTCCAGGCAGCCGGTCTGGCCGCAGCCGCATCGGAAGCGCGGAATCGCTTGCGGCGGGGTGCCGGCGAACTGCGCGGCCACCGGGCCGTGGCCCCATTCGCCGGCGAGGCCGCCGGGACCGCCGACCAGGTGACCATCGATGACCAAACCGCCACCGACGCCGGTCCCCAGGATCAGGCCGAACACGTTGCGGTGGCCGCGTCCGGCACCGGACCGGGCTTCGGCCAGGGCGAAGCTGTCAGCGTCATTCAGGATCCAGACCGGCAGCCCGAACACCGCGGACAAATCGGCGGCAAGGGTGCGGCCATCGATGCACGGGATGTTGGCGCACTTGATGCGGCCGCTGTCGGGATCGATGACGCCGGCGATCGAGATGGCGACGCCCCGGGTCGGGCCGCCGGCATCGATCAGCGCCTGCATGGCCGCCGCGAAAGCCGCGAAGTCGTGGGTAGGTGTCGGCACGCGTTGGGCGGCGCCAATGCTGCCATCGGCAGTGGCGACGGCGGATTTGATGGCGGTGCCGCCGATGTCGAAGGAAGTAATCATGTTCGTGATCATAAAGGCAAAAGTTGCGGATTGCCAGAATACCCATCGGGAAATATTGATGGGAAAGCGTCGGCCGGCAGCGCTCGGAGGTGAAAGTGTATCCATGCAAAGTGGACGGTTCCCCTATGGTGGAGAGCAAATGCAGGGGCGCGTAATCACACGTTTACGTCGCTTTAAGTGACCTAAAAGCGTATCGGTAAAGTGGAAACGACGTAAAGATACGTTGTCGACAAAACTAGAACATCGAAGACCTAATGCTAGTTCCGAGACGCGTGGATGACTAGTGTAAAGGGAAATTCAACCACTACTGTTTGTAGCACCAGAAAACCCACGCACAGAATTATGGCGGGCGCGAGCACGGCCTGCGGTCAAGAGCAGTCGTTAGCAATGTTGTACTGGAAACGGGAGCTGTTGGCATCCGCCCTGTTTGCCCTCGTGATCAGAGGACGCGTCAAGCAATAGTCCTCAACGCCGAGCCTGCTCGCTTTGATAGCGAAGCGGCGCCTGTAGCCTGCACTCTAGGCCATGTTAGCGACGCCGGATCGCCCTTGGAAAGGCGTCGGTCTGGCGGTGTCGTGCAATATGTCGCGTGCTACATTCACCCGCATTTTTCAACAGGTCACCAACACGACATCAGGTGAAGTCCTCACACAGATAAGGATGGTAACTGCTGCAAAGCTGGTCAGTGAAAGCAGAATGTCAGTCGGACTCATTGCCGAGAAAATAGGCTATCAATATGAAGCGTTCAATCGGGTTTTCAAACGGCATTATTCCACTTGGCCCAGGTGCATATCGGTGAGAGGCCAAGGCCCGATCTGCACGTACATAACCCTTCGAGGTTTGAAGTTCTGGATGTAGTCCTCATGCGGCCGAAAGCCGTTCGCCATGTTCCGAACACAAACACAGATCGTACTGGCGAAAATAATCGAGCGGCACACCTCGGGCTGGCTCGTCCGATCCCGACCGCCGGGCGACACCAGTTTGGTGATCCAGCTAAGTGACTCGGTTGGTGAGAGCCGCTAACCGCTAACGATAGGGTTGTTTCGCACCACTTCACGGATTTTGCTCGCCTAGACCATTCTCAAGTTAGCAGCAAGAGTTGTTCTGTGCTATGCCAATAGGACGTAACTGATTGATTCTATTGGATGTTTCGCTTGATGAAGCCTTCAAAACGTTATATAACTGTCACTCTCCACACATCGGCGATCGAAGTTGGCCGCAATCATGACAGCTGAGTATGGCAGTTTTGGCGCTGAGCTCTACCAAGCGCGGACACGACGGGGATTTCACAGGCTGAAGTTGCCACCAAGGCTCAGCTTGCGCGAGGCTATTACTCCCAGCTTGAAAACCTAGGAAGGGGCCGCCTTCCAAAGAAGCGCTTACCCGAATCGTTCAGGCACTCGCGTTGGACGAATCAGAACGTAAACGACTAGTTTCGTCCGCGATCGCAGAATGTTGCACAGCTGTGCCGCACATGAAAGGATTATCGCCGGCAGTCCTTCAACTGCTTAGCTACATTGTCGAACGCGCTGACCGTATCACGCCGGCAACGGCTACTAGAATTGAAACCATTCTAAGCGAGGAGTAATCATGTAAGAAGAAAGCGACGTACCCCAAAATTTGAGATCCGCCGCTTTCCGGTCGGGAAGCTAATCGCTCCAGAACCTAGACAACTCTGACGATAGCGCTCCTCGACTGGAAGGTCAATCCCCTATTTTCCAAGCGGCTGCAGTTTACAGTCGAGGAAGGAACTTATGCTGTCTGCAAACGACGGGCATGTGGGTGCGCAACCCTCGCCCATAACCGCTATTCGCCGTCGCGCGAGTAAGGTAGCCAATCTCTGGATCTTTGAATCACCGAAGAACGATCGCCGGCTAACTATAGTTGGTGACGTACCGTTCATGCACCTGATCCTGCTCGAAGGTACCCCTGAAGTTTTACGGTATCAGTTCGTCGGCGACCCGTTCAGTGTAATGGGGGCTGAACGAGAAGCATCGTTACCTGGTTATGTACGTGTGGAAAACTCCGATGGTCCTGATACATGGCTGCGGATAAAGCGTAGCGGCGCTCGACCAGGTCGAGCCAGCTCGCCAGACAGCGCAGGTGAAATCTTGTGTGCCGCGGCGTCGGCGGCCGGCGCAAGCTATGCTGAGTACACGGAAGATGATCTTCGAGGAAGGGAAACCGAATTTGAGAACTGGCTCATCTTGTGCGCTTGTACCAATCGCGCGAAAGGGCACCCGGACTACACAGAGCGGGCGGCTTTCGTTGAAGCCCTCGAAGCGAGCCGTACGGCCAGCGTAAGATCACTACTGACGGCTTCCAATGTTGATCCAGCCATCATGCTCGCTGTGATCGCTTCCTCACTGCAGCAGGGCGTAGCAAGTACTGACCTCCAAGGTCGCCTTTTCGGACTTGATAGCGAAATTCAGCGGAGGTTGGCATGAATATGGGCTCCCGTCGCTCTCTTATTCCGTCACAGTTATGCGACCTGACCTTATGGCCAATGCCCGACGAAGCCGCCTTGGATTCTGGCCAGCGCTCGATTTACCAACGCCGTAAGCAAGCAGTCGAAATGTATGCCGCTGCTAAGCCATATGGCGTAATACAGGAAAGGGTCTCTCTCTCGCCACAGGAGGTCAGGCGGCTTGTCAAGCGCTGTGTCACATCTGATGGTAACGGTACGATCGCTGGGTTTACAGGCTTAATTCCTGGATACCGGATCAAGGAGTACAAGCGTACCGCGCCCGTTGTGCATTTCATCGGCGGCAGCTCGGGGGGATGTGCAGGGGCTCTGACATTATTGTTCGAGCAAAGGCCGGAAATACGCTCATTTGTCGATGACGAGTTCCTCAAACGGCCCGGACGAAAAGTACCCAGCGCTAAAACGACTTTCCGCGACCTGCATGGATCTTTCATTACAAAACTGAGAGAGTGCGGCCTGGGGGACGATGACTGGCCATTCAATACGAAAGATTGTGGATATAGATCGCTTCGAAAGTACTGCCACGGTTTGCGGACGCAGGAATCGGGCAGATGGTTCGGAGCCCGCGCTGGAGTAGAAGCACAACGCCGGTCTAGTGTTGGGTCTGGCCATAGGCCAATCCTACCCGTTATGAGGGGGATGACCTCCTGTCAGCTCGACTTCCATAAGGTAGACGCTGCGTCGATCATTTTGCTTGAGACCTCAGAAGGCGAACGTATCCCAGTACCAGTAGCGCGCTGGCATATCGGCCTACTTGTTGAAGAGCGCTGGGGCCTCGTTCTTGGTGCATGGATCGCATTAGAACTCAATCCAAGCGCAGACAGTGTCCTCGAAGTGGTGGAAGCCTCTCTACGCCCGATCGACAGCTCAAAAGATGGTCTATTTTGTACTCTTACGGTTGACGGCAAAGTATTCCCGAATCAAGTCAAGCCTGAGTTGGCTTATCAGGGTTTCAGCGTCCTGAAAATGGATAATGCTTGGTCAAACGCGGCAACAGAGGTCGTGGACAATATCATTCAAACAGTTGGCTGTGCTGTCAATTTTGGTCCTGTACGCGCATGGTGGCGCCGGTCTGTTGTCGAGAGAATTTTTGGCCAGCTGACAAGACGAGGGTTACAGCGGTTACCGTCTACGTTGGGTAGCGGTCCAAAGGATCCAATCCGGAATGATCCGGTTGGTCAAGCAATTAAATTTAAGATCACGATCAAGGACCTTATCGACGTCGTTTATGGGTGCATTCGGGAGCATAACGAAACACGTAGTGAGGGTGTCAGCTTTGCTTCGCCAATGTCAGCGCTCCTGAATTCGTTGGATAGGCCGGCGTCCGGGGTATTTCTGCAGCCTCTTCCAAAGCGTGCGCAAAGCGAACTAAAGCTAATGATGCATAAGCAGATCGCGACCGTTCGTGGCAGCTTGAAAAAGCACGAGCGGCCGTATGTCAATCTGGGGCGCTGGAGATATTCAAACCCCGAGCTTGCAGCCTCGTACCATTTGATAGGACGCGATCTCATATTGTATTGCGACAGACGCGATGTCCAAATTGTTCACGCTACGGTTCGTGATAGTGGCGAGCAACTTGGGGCGCTTAATGCTTCCCCAAAATGGGCCCATCTGCATATCTCTTGGCGTGAGCGAGCCGCCTTGAACAATGCCGGCCTTACGCTACGGCAGCGTGAAAATGGGCACTCTCCGGTCAAACGGTGGCGTGATGAAAAGACATCTGTAACCAAAGCGAAAAACGTAGGGGCGAAACAAAATATTCCTACGCCGAAAGAGGGGCTAGAAATCGCACGCGCAACCTTTGCTGCGCAGCACCGTGGTGAAACAGCTGCACCAGTTTCGGATAGGCGCCCTCATCAGGAACTGAGACGAAGTGCCACTTGGATGATCACCGGGTTCCCGGAGTCCGATCTTGAAGGTGAGGTGCTATATGGAGATTGATGAACGTCCCCCGAAAACTGCAAATTCCGACGGCGGACTGATTGACCATCCGGTGTTTCGTTCGGGCACTGTGATTCCTACCGAGCCCATCAATGAACTCTACCAGATAGTGAGACAACTGGTGTTTGTTCGAGAGACTGGTTGCTGCTTTACGGCGCATAGCGGGGTGGGAAAAACGCGAGCGTTGATGATGCTTGAGCATCTGGTTCGGCGGCGTATGCCGGAGGTGCTTGTCATCCCACATAACACTTGGAATCATCAGGTAGCCTCAATTCGTGCGTTTTACAAGCACTTCCTTGCGGCGATTGGTCATCCAGATTTGCGCGGAGAGACTTTCGATCTTCGTCATCGTTTGATTCGTCGGTTAGTAGACATGGCTCGCGCAAACAAATCGCCAGTCGTTCTGCTACTGATCGACGAAGCAAACGCAATGCGTATCGATGACTTTCTCTTTCTTAAAGATGTGTACAACGAACTCGACAAAGATGGAATTCAGCTCATTACGGTAATGATGGGCCAAGAGCCCGATTTTGGAGACGTTCTCGCACTGCTGAGAGAACGCGGCCGGCTTGATCTCATATCGCGTTTCGCCCGCCGTAAGATGATTTTCAGAGCCTTCTCAAAGGAAGAGGATTTTAGAGGCTTGTTCAGGCATTTCGACACCTCGATTTATCCTATGGAGGGTGGCCTAACTTGGGTACAACATTTTATGCCGGTCGCATGGGAGAAAGGGTTTCGTCTTGCTGACCAAGTAGGAACGTTTTTGGATGCAGTCGATCGATGTGCCACTCCGGCAAGTCGATCCGTAGGCATTCCTGGCCGACAGCTTTTCATTGCCATACGCAGATATCTGCTTGAACAAATGTTTCGCGAGCAATCGAAAAAGGCGTTCGCTGAACTGGGATGGGATGACTCGCTTACCTATGCAATGCTGGACGATGCGATCGATACCATAAATCAGGAAGAGAAGCGAGAGAGAAGGAAGCGATGAGAGAAATTACCGATTTTCTTGGACATACTTCAAGTCGATTGAACGAAGATCTCTGCCCGCTTCCACATGAATCTATTCTATCGTCGCTATGGAGGTTCGCTTGGCGAAATGCCCTTAGCGGATCACGCTTGTTGCAATACTGCAAACAACGGCCGACCTTTTCCACCTCGTCGTTCCCATCGTTTGACCAGATCTCGTTGGTCCAGTTCGAGTCTGCAACTAACTGGAAGCTGGAGATAGCCGAGCGCACGTGCAGACTCGCCGATGCAACATGGTGGGAAGGGAATTTCAGATACTGTCCACTTTGTTTAGAGCACGGGTACCACAGCTACTGGCATCAATCTCTCTACATCGAAACCTGTCCAATAGATGGGGCGCGTCTTTTGACCACGTGCGAACATTGCGGAATGAGGTTGCCTCAATATGGAATTTGCCGGTCGCTTCTCGATCGTCCATATGTATGCGCGCATTGCTATAACCCAATTTCCGGCGTGTGGCCAACCGTCGAGTCGCGGTTGAGCATTCAATGTTGCGCGGATAAGTTCAGTCAAGCCCTTTCGGGGCTTTACGACTGGTGGATTGAAAGCGGATCGGTTCGGAGAGCGTTGCTGAACCATTTGCCTTCGTCTGATAGGAAGGATGTATCCCATTATACCTTTCCGTATCGATCATTTATGCGACAGTGGGTACTGGACCATAATGAGGCTGCAAACCCCTTTCCCGTAACAGCACGGCGTACACCAAGACTAATCATATTGCGTTGGGCTGTCCGCTTGAACGTGGAACCAGGCTGGCAGGTAAAGCTCGCCCAACGTGTGTCATGGGACGGGCGTTACAGAACCCGTATGTTGGGAATTTACCGTGCTACATTAAGGCGGCTTGAACGCTTAATTTACGCTAGGCGAGCCTTTACCGATGAAGATTATCGTCGATACCTGGTGGCGACGGGATCTGAATCTCAGTCATTCCCGAACGCGGCCGACCTGCCTCTGCTAGCGCTCTGCGCAATGCGCAGGAATTTGGAGCGGTATCTATCGTTAAACCCATCTCGGCCCCCGAACAGCTTGCGTGATCCGTCGAGTACGGAAATCAGTGCTTTCTGGCATAGGGCACGGGTCTGCTGGAGAATTGCTTTTATCGGTATGTATGTTGATATGTACTGGTCGCTAGTCTCAACGCGCGCTGAAGTTTTCAGATTCTTGAATCCGCCAAGTTTTAATCCTTGTGCGATGCGCCAGTTCGAAGAGGAAAGCGAGGATCCGAAGTTCGCGTATTTCAAAGGTTCTATAGCTTTTCCTGAAATTGATGGCATGGCGTTCAACGCTATGATTCGTAGAAGTCAATGTAACTTAGTGACTTTATGAACTAGCAATAAAGCATGGAGCTATGAGTTAGCACTGTGCTGTTTGCTTTTTTTTTGTTATGTGGCTCTACCTAAGCGTGAACACATGCGCATGTCGACGGCACTGTTTGAACAAGGAAATTGAAGTTGATTCGATAACGGGGCGGTCTGTAGGACGTCGCTGCTGTTTTCAACCGTCATCTTGTTTATTCGAGCTGTTCTCTGGATCTCCTGCGCCGCGAATCGACCGCAGCTCGGCCGAGACGAGTTCGCATAGTTTCCGTTGCTCCGATTCCGTGTTGGGCAGGTATGCCAGTGCAAGGAGCGACATAGGGTGGATCCCGATCACTGAAGCGATCTCTTCAATCTTGGAAATAGTAGGGGACTTCTGGCCCCGTTCTAAGCTGCTGAGATACGTGCGGCTCGACACAATTGAAAAATCCTCTTGAGTTAGGCCGCGGCTCTTCCTCGCCAACTGCAGTCCCGCCCCGAAGCGTCCAAGTAAGCTCATACATCGTCCTGTTGAAAAGGAACGATGTACTCATGGCGCGCACTTTAGGGCTACAATCTATAGTGTTCACAACCGTTGCGGAGTTTGCTTTGTTGACAACACAAAAGGAGCACCAGCTTCCCGGGTACCCGTTTTCCTCGGGGGCAGGCGTGCAAACGTGGCGTGCAGTAACGCTCCATTTCGGCATGTCTTATGTCTTTATCAACTATGCAATAAAGCAAGGCGGTGCATGGGTGTCACAGACGACAATCTTCTGGCGCCATGAGGATGTGCTGGCGTTCTGCCAGCAGATCAATAAGGACAAAAAACGGAAGCTACTAGATGTCCTTATGCTTCTACCTGCCGAGCAGGACCTCGCGCATCAATGGTCTGTCGTGCCGATCAAGGAGATTTATGTAAGCAAGATCGAGGACGGCGAGACGGATTTTCCTCTGTACGTCACTGTTGAAGATGAGATCGTGGGAGGGCACACCTTCGGAGCTGCTAACGATGCTGCTGCATCCATCGACTATCGTATGTTGCCGAGAGTATTTCCTGCCAACATCGTGAAACAGGCACGGTGAGCTGGGTCGACACGCCTTGACCGCACCGGCTTCGTATTTGCGAACGTCGCGCCAAGTGAGGCGCGTGACTCTCACGCGCCCCAATAGGCATGGCCTGAATGTGTGTGCTGGAAGTCTCCTTATCACGTCGATCGGCAGGTGTGCAAATGGTGAGTTACGTTATTGATGGTCGCTAACCGTTGTCGCGTTGCGCTTGAAAGTTTACCCTGGGTATTCCATATGGCCGACCTGACGCTCAGACTGGGTTGGAAGCCGCGGTTCGCACTACAAGAACTCTACCGTTGGAACCGCCAGGGGCTCGTCCGCGGCTTAGGTGGACAAAGCGGTGTTTTCGCGAACCTGGTCGTTTCCGAGTACCCGGATTGGGAAATGGGACTTCGCATGGTGATGCCGAGCGCAGTGATTTCTGGCCTCGAGGTTCTTCGCCGTGCAGGTTGGATCACCCAAATTCCTTATTTGATCACCGTTACTGTCAGCGCAACGCGGCGGGTATACCAAGTCGATAGGTTTGAAGTCAACGTACAAGGGCCTGAGTGGTTCGATGAAATGGCTGCAGGCATGCGGGCCGGCGAGGGTGTGGCTCTACCATCCCTCGCGCCTGCATGGGCGCTTGCAGACTTGGTACGGCGAGAGGGATGGTGCGACTGTGGCGTCGGGCCGGACGACATTTATTGGGATTGGGTGACCATGAGTGACCAGAACGACTGGGCTGACGCATGTGCGGCTTTGGGCTTGGGCAAACTGCCGATGAATCCGGGTTAGTGCAGTCCCAGTTTGCGCGGGTGCGGCCTGGCCTCGAAGCGAGCATCTGAGAAAGTGAAATTCGATTCGAAATGTTCGGTGTCTACTCGCTGTCTACATCTCGCAATTTTTAAGGAAGCAAAATGCGTTTACTGGTTTTGTCTGATCTTCATCTTGAAGTGTGGCGGGACTTCGCGCCGAGGTTCGATATTGGGACTAGCCGGCCGGATGCTGTGGTGTTAGCTGGAGACATTCACACAAAAGCGCGCGCCCCTGCTTGGGCAGCACAGACCTTCCCAGACACCCCAGTACTGTATGTTTCCGGCAATCATGAGTTTTACGGCGAAGCCGTTGATCAGATGGGAGATGCCATACGAGTCGAGTGCGAGAAGCATTCGAATGTGCACTACCTCGACTGTGACGAGTATATTTTGCAAGGCATACGTTTCTTGGGCGTGACTCTGTGGACTGACTTCTTGCTGTTCGGACCTGACGTCAAACGCGATGTGATGGTCGATGCCGGTAACGTGATGAACGACTACCAACGGATTCGTGTAGCGTCGGCTGGCTATCGAAAGTTACGGCCACTGGACACTGCGCAACTCCACGCAGAGCAAAGATCATGGCTCAAGGATAAGCTCAGTGAGCCTTTCCCTGGTCCTACAGTGGTGATTACCCATATGGCACCATCGAGACAGTCTGTTGCGCCGGAATATGCTTCAGATCCAGTTTCGGGTGCGTTTGCATCAGACCTGGATCAACTCGTGCGGCAGGCAGCTCTATGGATTCACGGACATACTCACACTAGTTTCGATTATCTTGTCGGCGAATGTAGAGTCGTCGCCAATCCTTTAGGCTATATGATGAGAGGCGGTCACGCTGAAAATGACGATTTCGATCCGAACTTCATTGTCGAGCTAAGCCGCCAATCACCCAAGTGACGCTGCTGAGTGCTTGGATGGGGCGGACGAAATTCGATCCGTTTGCTAGTTTGTGCTGTCACAGCGTTTTTGAAAGTAGGGATATCAGGGCAAAATTGCCCATCGAACCTGCATAGCCCATGACCGAACAAAGCGTTTCCATATTTGATTGTGAAAATCCGGATGCAATTCGTTTGATTGGTTCCTTTGGTGTCTACCAGGATGGTCGAGCGCGACTGCGTCAGTTCACATCAAGGAGCTCCGCAGATTTTGTCGATCCATTTCTCGCTCTCTTCACAAAGGACTCTAACGACACGCTCGTGTCGCCAAATTCGGATGGGACGTATTTCTTGTCCGACCTCGCGCCAAGTGGGTGGGGAGCGAGGTTTATTGCGCGGCAGTTGCTTGAAGCGCGACGACCCGCGCCAAGTTCTCCAATCGAGTGGCTGGCTCAATCATCGAGTTTCGGGTCTGGACGTGTAGTAACATGCCCGGAGAATATCTGCGCCCCTAAACTGATCAACATCGGCACAAGTCTTTCCGACTTTAGCCCGAGTTTGCTCGACAAATTCTACAAATTCGTCCAATTACCTGGACAGCACCTTGAAGACGACAGCTTAAGCCTGCTGCGTCCGGGCTGCGATCTCGGAGGAGTGCGGCCGAAGGCGCTGATCACCTATGACGGCTGTGAGCACATAGTCAAGTTCGGGCTTCCGGACGACCCATTTGACGTTCCTATCGCTGAGTACGCAACTCTACGGTTGGCTTACCTTGCCGGCATCACAGTGCCATCGTTTGAACTTGTTGAAATCGGGTCTCGCACGGCACTTGTGGTTGAGCGGTTTGATCGTACCGAGAGCGGGGCACGCATCCATTATATGAGTGCGTACAGTCTATTAAACCCTTTGGTAATCCAAGGGGACAATTCTCACTACAGGGAAAAGTATTCGTACGCAGGGTTCGCAGAGGCGCTTGGCTCAAGTAATACGGGTTGTCCCAGTGCCGGCCCGGAGCTTTTTCGAAGAATGGTTTTCAACATCATGGTGGGAAATATCGACGACCATCTTCGCAACCATGCCGTACTAATGAAGGAGCCTGGCGTACTGCAGCTTTCTCCTGCCTTTGATCTGTGTCCGCAAATTGAAGCCCAACACCGGTCACAAAGCATCGGTGTTGGGGCACTGGGCCGAGCAAGTACTGTTGTCAACGCCCTGTCCCAGTGCAACCGATTTCAGCTCGCCAGAAATGAAGCGATATCCATTGTAGGGCAGGTGAAGGATACACTATCTAATTGGCGCCAGACCTTCCGTGAGGCTGGAGCGTCAGCACGGGACCTTCGTCTGCTTACTCCATGCTTTGCCGTAGCGGACGAACTCGAAGCTACCGCAGTGAACCTCGAGTTTGGGAAATGCCAACTGACGTAAAGGTGCGCATCCTTGATCAGCCTGGGGGATGTTAATTACATTATTAAACTAGTAAACCGAGCCTACACCGCGTTTGTGTGCAGCAATTTAATTTTATGGAGGTGATGAAATGGACGGCGAGGCTCACTCAGCATCCGCATTTCTTTGCGAAGAGCAGTACGCGAAGGTCCCGGCGGACTTCCCGCGCCCAGTGCACCTTGGCGCAGTTTCAGGCGCACAGCCAAAGCTCTTGACGGCGGAGTACAAAGGACGCTTTTACGGTCCAGGCTGTACGCCGCCCGAAATTTTCGCTAGGTGGGATATGTGCGAGGACCTCGCCAGACAGATGTCAGCGAAGTCCCTTGAGTCGAAAGCCGGGAAGCGTTCTCACATGTCCGAGCTTGAGATTCTCGACCAGTACCTTCCCCGACTGATTGCAACCCGATGGACCTCCGAGCCTGAGGCTCGGTGGGTAATCCGTCGTATAGCCGAAATGCTCGATTGGCCCGTACCGCCCGCGGCGGAAGAGCACGGCGGGCCAGATTCTTCGTTTAGCGCTAAGAGGGTTTAGGCAAAATTAACGAAATAGTTGCAGGATTCTACTAGTACGTTGAAGGAGCATGCCATGGCAATGAAAAGTCCACGAGATGACTCTGAGTCACCGAGCAACAGTGCAACCGTTTTCAGTTCAGTAGCATGAAGCGATCACCACTGTAGGACACATTGAAAGGTGCGCTTTCTGCCTGGCGCCAGCCCTTTCGTGAGGCCGGAGCGTCAGCACGTGACCTTCGCCTGCTGACGCTCCGTTTCGCCGTGGCGGACGAGCCAATGCGAACACACTGAACATCCAGTTTTCTAAGTGCGAGCTGACGCAGGGATAGATCTTGGATCCGTTTGGCGGATGCTTTATGTGCAACTATTTAGTTTATTTACGCTTCAATAAAGAGCAATAAAGCCTCCGACTGGCACCAAGCGCTGCCGATCAGTCACCAACCAATCCTGTGTTTGGCTTCAGTTTCGGCGTGCCGAGCATCGTCTGACGAATGCAAGTAGGTGTTGGTTGTGCTGATCGACTCGTGCCCGAGGTTATCGCGCACATGGCGCAGGTCGACATCGTTGTTGGCCATGTGCGAGCCTGCGGTATGGCGCAGCCAGTGTGCCGACGCCTGCATTACATGCGTTGCTGCTGCTTCGCACTCTGGACCGCGCAGGCGTAGCCTTGCAGCCGTTTTGGCAAAAACGTCCTTGAAGATCTCGTGAATGGCCCCGCGTGTCATTGCTCGTGGCTTACCGCCAATCGGCAGCAGTAGTGGAGTCGCCTCGCCGGGCGAAGGGTACGGTGCATAGCCCAGTTCGCGTCGATATCGGGCCAACTCGACCATCAACTCATCGGTAGCAGGAATGATACGTAACTTATCGCCTTTACCGAGCACCTCCAGCCACCAGCGCTCGTCGCCCTCGCGATCTCGACGACGGAAAAATCCACCCATGGTGTTGCCGGCAATTTCGGAGATCCGCAAGCCGCAGACATAGCTTAGCGAGACGAGCCAGCGGAGACGCAAGTAGTGCTCTCGTTCGCGTTTCGTCTCCCGGGGTAAGGCATCCACCGTCATCTTCACTTCGCGCCACATATCGTCGTCCAGGTAGCGAGTTACCCGCGGCGCCGGGCGCCGTCGTCGTTCGCGTGACAGAGCTAGCGGATTGCCAGCAAGGTACCCTGCATGAACAAGCCAGGAGAACAATGCGTTCAAAATGACGGCGGACTGGCGCTGACTTGCAGGCGACAATGGTCCAGCAAAGGGGCGCCATTCTGGGGCTGTGCGAGGATACTTACGGCCGTCGGCGGTAAGCCAGCGACTGGCAGGCTTCGGGTCGCGAAGAAACTGTTGATATTGAAGCCAGTCCTCGTGAGTGATCGAAGACAGAGGCTTACCTAGTTGCAGCGTTGACCATAAAAGCAGACGTTCCGCTTCTTTGCGGTAATTGTCGAAGGTGGTCTTCTTGGCTAGAAAGCGTGCAAGCCATGCCTTGATTGCGTCGACATCGTTGTCAGCCCTGACTTGGCGAGCGGTAGAGGGCGCCCGGTTACTTCCGCTCGTGCCGTCAATTTCTGCAGGCAGTGCGAAGGCCTCAAGTGGAGCAACAGCATCAACTGTAGAGGCAGGGAGATTCTGGTCAAGCATGGAGACAACTTGCTGATAAACGAAAGCCTATTATAGGAGTATCTCATCCTAGCTATGCAACGCTCGATTTTAGCGTCGCATAACAGCGACCTGGGCGCTTACGGCCGGCCTGTAGCGGTTTTGATCCGCACTTCCTGACGAATCTCGACGGGCTGCAATGTTTGGTAGCGCTGTCGGATGTTGTTATACACGCCAGGGGTATCCTCCGCAGAAACCGTGACGATCATTGCGTATGGCAGAGGCGGCAATGACTTGTTGTCAACGCTCTGGCCGTCTTCACGTGCGCCGTACGTGATGTCGAAAATCGGGTCATCCAGCGTGTCCACATTGAAGCGGTGTTCGTGCTTGAGCGTCGTTTCCCATTTTTGGTCGTCGGTTCGCGCTTCAAGCTCGCTCGTGTACATTTTCGATGAAGAGAAAAATGTCATCGTGTCTTTTTTCGTTTTCTTCGGCCGCAACACGACGGTCAGCCCAGCACGTGTGTAGTTCACGGCATGCTCGGGGTCCGTATGGCTGGCGAAGCACAAGGTCGCTCGCAGTTTCACCTTGCCCTTTAGCGGAAGCGTGGGGAAGGGGATCAGCGCACGCAGGTTCTGACCGGCCTGGAGCGTACCTTGGTAAATCACTCGGACCTCGTTATCGTCACAAGTCAGCACCTCTTCAACACTTTGCGGAAACCGTCCATGTCCCACGTGACTCATCAGCATGTGTTTCGGTCGCGACGCGTGATGGGACATGAGAGCGCGAACAGCCAGGAGGCTTAATGGTGAATTGAGCGAGACTTTGACGCCGATCGCCGTGCGAAGAGTCGCTGGCGAACTAAAGCTGGTACCGGTTGTGTACGCATACTGCCCGGCAAGAGCGTTATAGAAAACGAATGGCTCGGCATCGGATCCGCCAAAGCCGACACCGTCGGGCTTGACCATGCCTGGACTACGTCCAGGACCGTGCGAACTATACGTCGCACGGGACCACGCGGCATCAGTAATATCGCAGGCCCCAACGGCAAGCGCGTTGACCATATCGGATGGTGGCTGTACCCGGCTGTCGGGCCAAACCTTATCGCCATCATTTCCGACTGCGACTGTAGCGAGCGTTTCACCTGACGCAAGATGGCTGTCGATCAGCGCGGTCCATGGGTGCACTTCATCGTCATCCATCGGCATATACGGGCCGATGCTAAGGTTGAGGAAGTCTGGCTTCTCATTCTTGAGTACGTTATCGATATGCTTGAGGACATCGTAGAGATCGGCGTCGGGCACACCCGATGGCGCCTGCAAGGCTGGGCTAATGCAGCGGTAGTGATGCACGTTGGCATAGGGACGCGCGAATTCATTTGCAGCTTCGTCAATTGGTCCGAACAGCACTGAGCTGGTAACGGCGTTGCCGTGGTTGAGGTAGGCGGCAGAAGTTACCTCTGCCCCAGGCAGAATCGTCTCCTTAACCCATGGACTCAAATCAGAGTGGCCAATCCCTCCGTCGAACACTGCAACCTTGAGTGAGGGGTCAATCGCGGGCATAGTCGGTAGGCTAGGTACCATGACACTCGACCCACGCATTTCCCTGCCACCTATCCGTAAGGAGGGCATGACGCGAACCGCGCGAACAAAGTGAAAGGCTGCGAGCTCAACCGCAGCTGCCGCCGGCACGCGCACCGGTATGAACGTCAATCCCGACACGACCAGCGCGCGGCTGGTTTCGACGACTCCGCCAAGGGACTCCGCGTAGACCTCAAATGCCTTCACAATGTCGCTGTCTTCTGCTGAGGCGTGCAGCACAACTTCAAGTAAAGGCAAATTGGCCGCGACCGCGCCGGTCAGGTTCTTGTCGTGAGCGGTAAATCGCTGCATCAGCTCAAAGCGGCAGAACGCCTTCTGATGTGTTTGTGCGGTTCGCGACGATTGCAGCATCTCAGATAATCTTTCGAAGGAGCGGTCGGTGCCCGCAACATAGAGCGTCGCGGTGAAAAGCTCTTCACCAGCTTTCTGTCGAACACTCGTGACCTTCCTGGGCACGACAGTGGCCGAGCGGCTGCCGACACATCGCAGGCCAGTCGCGTTAAGCAGGTCGTTTGGGTGATGGGACTTGGCCAGGAACGCTGGATGGAGCGTGAACTTGGCAACGGATTCACCTCTGGGCTTGAGGACAGCTGGCTGTTCGGCCTGCGCCCGAATGATCCCGTAAAGCTGGCTACCGAGCCATTGGCGTTGCTCTGAGATGAAATACGGATACTTCTTGTCGCCTGAGCCTCGCTTGAGCTCGTAAGGATGCGTCAGGGTTTCACCGTAGCCCAAGATGATATTCGTTGCTGCCATACGTTTTTACTCTCCGAGATAACGTTTGATGACGCGGCTGACCGTGGGATGCGTCTTGCCAAGGGTTGCGGCGATCTCCCTACGTGATTGACCCGCCAGGTACATGAGAAGCATTTCTCCCTCATGTGGCTTAGACATGGCCCCCTTGCTCATACGTAATCGCACCGCGCCTTTGACTAGCGTAGGCACAAGGTCGGACTTCTCAAGCAAAGCGATCTTTCGTGAAGCGTGCATAAGCTGGCCAATCGTGCTGAACGATTCACCCTGGAGGAGGGCCGCCATATTCTGCCGAACCTCGCTATCCATTGGTATATCGCTTAAATAGTCTTCAATCAGGTCGGCCGATGGAGGTTCGAACTGGATTACATGGTCGAACCGTCTCCAAACCGCAGGATCGAGTAGTTCGCCATGATTGGTTGCGGCAATCAATAGCGAGTTAGCTGGCCAGTCGTCCAGGGCCTGCAGCAAGACATTTACCAATCGCTTAAGCTCGCCGACATCGCTATCGTCGTCCCGGCGCTTCGCGATGGCATCGAATTCGTCCAGTAGCAACACGCACGGTCGCGACACAGCGTGATCGAACACAGCCCGCACATTGTTGCCTGTCTTACCGAGGTAGCTGCTCATTACAGTCGCCAGGTTCAATGTAAGTAGTGGCAGCTTGAGTTCCTGGGCAAGCCAGTAGGCCGCTAGCGTCTTGCCAACGCCCGGCTGGCCGCAGAACAGCAGCATTCGCGCGGGCGCCAAGCCTTCTTGAATCAAGAGGTCGAGGCTGCGCCACTCCCTTAGCACGTCTTCAAGAACACCCTGGACTGCCTCATTGAAAACAGGTTTCTTTGGAACGACCACCGGGAAGACGGTCTCGACAAGTTCCATGCGCGAGTCTGCGTCGACTGGCGCCGGCACGAAGTCCCCAGCGCCACGCATGACGTTTTCAGTAGAGAGAAATTGTGCGATTTCCTGGGCCAACTGCAGGTCCAGGTCTTTGAGCTTTGTTGCAAACCGGCCGACGGCGAGCGCGAAGGCGCTACGCGAGCCCGTCATCCCCGACTGGACAACCTTGACTAGCTCTTTTCTCGGGAAATTTTCCACGTACGTCCTTAAAAATCAACAGGTTGGAGAAGCTGGTAAAAATTCATGAATGGATTCTACCTGATTCTTTCCAGATGAGCTATACTTTGTTTGTGAGCGGAAAGATGACCGGCTTCTTGACGAAAGAAGCCCTTGTGCCGGCATCAACGTCGAGTTGCTTGGCTTAAACCCAAGTAAATTAACGAGGCTGACTTCCAGGCTGACGCTTAGTAATTGGATTTTGCCCAGTTGCCTAAGACTAGACCATCACACCTTTTGCAATCGACGCGGGAAAAATATGGTAAGCCAACAAGAACTACTGAAACAAATTGCGGAAACCGGCTATAACGTCGGGTATGGAGCTAAAAAACATTTCGCGACCGCCGAATTTGTTGACAAATTGCCTGGTTGGATCGGATTCATATCTCTAGCGGTAGGTGTTATGGCGCTGGTGTTTCCGATGCTGAGCGAAAAAGTTCCGTCCGCCATGCTTATCATTTTTTCGGTCGCGAGCCTGTACATGGGGTTTTATGACAAAAACGTGTACATGAAAGCTGGGGAAAAATTGACCCAATCTTTCCAAGATTTGCGGTCGTTATATTCACGTGTCAAATCGATGCCTCCTGGCTCTGACTTCAACGCGGTTGAGTTGGAATACGACCGCATCAGGTCGGAAGCAAATGGCGCTGGAATCTCCCGCCAGATTTTCTTAAGCGATACCGCAGCCCACTACAAGTTTTTTTGGCAGCAGCAGATCGGCTGGATTGAGGAGCAGATAACCTTTCGTTTTTGGCGCGACAAGATACCGTTGTCAACCCTTGTAGCCTGTGGAGCATTGCTGATCACTGTCCTCGCTGTCGGCATGTACTTTCTCATCAACACGACCCATCGCTGATCGGAGCTTTTTGTGAGCGTTGCATTATTTGAACAGTTTAGGAAAAACTTAGCAGTAAAGAATGCAGAAGAGATTTCTGGTCGATACTTGTCAATCACAAAACGTCTTAATAAGGACTATTGGGACACTGAATCAGACTATCAACATTGTTTGCAGGTGGGTTCCTACGGCCGACGTACGGCAATCCATGGCGTGAGCGATCTCGACATGGCGTTTGAGTTGCCATGGAGCGTTCATGACCGGATATGCAAGCTGCAGGGAAACCGTCAAAAGAAGTTGTTGGAGGAGGTTCGCGACAAGCTAAAAGTACTCTATCCGAATACCCCAATCCGCGCGGATGGTCAGGTGGTTACCGTGGACTTCAAGAACTACCGGGTAGAAGTGCTGCCGGCCTTTGTTGAGGAGGACGGGCGTTACAAGTACCCAGATGCCAACGACGACGGCTGCTGGAAGTGGTGCCACCCGCGGGACGAGATCGATGCGGTTCAAAAAGTGCACGATCGGTCGAACCGGAATCTGAAGCGGGTCTGTAAAATGGTACGCGCGTGGAAAAATAAGCACGGTGCCGCCATGAGCGGTATGCTCATAGATACACTTTGTTATAACTTTTTCTACGATAACGAAGGATATGACAACAAGAGTTACGCAAGTTATCCACTTTTGATCAAGGATGTCTTCACGTACTTAAGCGAACAGCCTGACCAGGTGTATTGGAAAGCCCCTGGGAGCGACGATCGAGTTTATTCCACCGGACGCTTCCAAGCCAAGGCTAAAAAGGCGGAAAAAAAGGCGCAGGAAGCCCTTGACGCAGAAGAGGAAAAGGACAAGCAGAAGATCTGGAAGAAGATCTTTGGACGACACTTCCCGGCAAGTGCCGCAGCCAGTGCATCGGCTTCAGTTGTGAAAGCAGCAGCCGTCAGGTCGACCGAGGAATTTATTGAGGACAAGTACCCTGTCGATATTCGTTATGAGGTCAGTATTGAATGCGACGTTCTTTACCGAGGCGCACGCGAGCATGTGTACAGGTTTATGGAGGCAACTTTCCCTTGGCTGCAGCTCGATAGGAAATTGACGTTCAGGGTCGTCGAATGTAACGTTCCCCGTCCTTACGACATCCTTTGGAAGGTCCGAAATCGTGGGCCGTTTGCGGAAGCAAGGGGTATTCGAGGCCAACTGCTGAACGATAACGGTTCAGAGCGGCGAACGGAAACAACATCCTTCCCTGGTCGTCACTACGTCGAATGCTATGTGATCAAGAGCGGGGTCTGCGTAGCTCGCGATCGTTTATTGGTTCCGATTTCGGAAACGTGATTGAGGAGTCATCGCAATAGAACAGGCTGGCGCGACTGTGGGTGGCTATCCCATATTGTCGCGTCAGTCGCTTAAGTCCATAGTCTTACAGAGGGCGAAGACCCTTGCAGGGAAATGGCTCTTGGTTTCTGTTATGAAACCTCGCGCCGATTCACGCTGGCGCCGTTTTCCTATTTTCGCGTCTTGGTCTATAGTTGAGTCTTCGCCAACACGATTCCGTTAGGCACGGATTGTGGGATGGCTACAATGGAGACGTAATGACCTTGATCGAACTTATCCGGCACCTCATGCCGGACGGGACCGATGCATATGCCTCGAGCGGAGAACCGTCGGCAACGGCGGAGACAGCTCCAATAACTTACCAGAGATGTCCGACTTGGCCAGTCGACCTATTTGCCGTCATCGGCACGATCATTGAGCGGTCAGGATGCTATACGCTGGCGGGACCTGTTCGTGATGAGCTTCCAAACCATGCAACGTATCTCGCCACGGTGGCCGAATGTGCGCGTACTTGGAACTCTGACATCAGTCAGGTACCAGCTCTTGTAGAAGACCTCTGGCAAGTGGTTACAGATGGCTGTGCGAAGATGCAGATCAGCGAGGTCCGCGCGAATCCTGCTTTAGTCAAAATTCTTGTTGCTCTGTTTGCGATCGCAGATGAGGCTTGCGCTGGTATGGGCTGGGATGTTGACCCAAACGAGGCCTCGGCGCGGAAGTTTTCGTCTGTCGCATTTGCTGCGTTGACCAAGTCTGGAAGTGCAATAAATCTGCCGCACGAGCCGGTTTCTCTGTGTGTTATGGTGCCCCCAGATCGGGCAGTAGTACTGCCAAAATCGATCACGTCGTCGGTGGGCTGCACCATTCGTTCCCTCAGCCATTATCTTGCGCTACTGCCACCCAGTACGGTACTCGAGCCGCAATGGTTTTTGTCGAGCAAGGGCAAGACGCAAGACGATCAGGACGCGTCGACATCGAATACCCTGCGCTTGCTGCTCGTACCTTTCCCGTTTGAGGTTCACGCGAACAGTTTCAAACTCAGCTTTCCTCGTACTGCGCTTGGAAGCAATCACGTTCCCGCATATTTTGAACTTGAGCAACGATGGCTGGACACGAAGGACGGCCCTCTGACTGGTCAACGCCTGGCAGATGAGTTGATCATTCCATTGATCAAAACTGCTGCAGAGGCTACAGGACAAGTGCCGAACGGGATTATCTTGCCTGAATGCGCACTCACGTCGGAGCTCGCCGGCGGCCTTGTAAATGCGCTGGTTGGCTCAGGAATCGAATTTTTGATTACCGGGGTGCTTGACACGAAGGATGGCAAGCATCTGAACCGGGCATTGACCTTTGCTATCCAGAGAGATGGCGTGGTTGCGATGGCCGAACAAAACAAGCACCATCGGTGGCGGCTCGACCGTGGGCAAACCGAACGCTACTCCCTTCACTTCGACGACAGCCTTAATAACAAATGGTGGGAAGACATTGACGTCAGCCAACGAAAGCTTCCGTTTTTTGGTCTGCGTAAGGACATGTCGTTAGCGACTCTCATTTGCGAGGACTTGGCACGTACCGATCCGGCCATGACGGCGATCCGGGCAGTAGGTCCAAACCTAGTAGTAGCATTGCTCATGGACGGCCCGCAGCTAGCTGTCCGCTGGCCAGGACGGTACGCTACGGTACTCGCTGAGGATCCGGGTTCGGCGGTGCTGTCCTTCACCTGCGCGGCCATGGTAGACCGGTCCAACCTGCTAGAGGCACGCCCTACGAGAGCTGTCGGTCTCTGGCGGGATGGTACGAACAAAATGCAGGAAATTTTGTTGCCGGAAGACGCGCTGGGCATGGTGTTGACCTTGCAATCGAAGGCAAAGCACCAAAATACACTGGACAACCGCTCCGACAATTCTTTGTCTCGGCAGTTGACGTTGCGCGCAGTTGAGCCACTCTTCCTTGCAGGCCAACCCGATTGGATATAGACTGGACTTACTATGTCAAGCCAACACGTTCATTTCAAGGTAGGTAGCCGCAAAGCGTTCGCCGAGGAGTCTCCGGTTGTCGATGCTGCCGAGCGTGCTGCCGTGGAAGTTGCTGAAAAGCGTGGCAATAGCGCTGATGGAGCTCTGTTTAAGGTAATCATTCGTGGCTCTGGGTCTGTGACAGTTCCGGCTCAAGCGGTAGACATTATTCGTGACGCGTTCGATAAATTCAATGCTGCCAATGTTGGCGGCGGCACAGGGCATGTACAGAGTGTTGCTGCAGAAGCCGCGGGCCATGGTCATACCCAAGCTCTGCGACGGTCAGGAACGGACGAGGCGAACAGGAAACTTGTCGAGTCTTTGCGCCGATTGGGATTTCAAACGTGAGTTAGAAAATGAAAACGGCCTGAGTGGCCGTTTTTTGTACTTCTCAGCGCTGTTTTAAGCCCAGCTTCAATGCGTACTTCGAAGCCAAGAATTTGGAGGCATAGCATGCGAAGTCGTATCTCGTACCCTTGCCAAGGCTGAGATGCAGGACACCTTGCGGACTGGAGATCGTACAAAGCTAAGCCCACTCGCACCCCAGATGATAGCAATCTAGGCTACAAAGTAGACAGAGCCGCTACAATGGCCATACAACTTTTCACTAGCATTACTACCACTGAACTATACATTAAGCAAACAAGCATCAATGTTAACTCAAAGTAGGCAAATGTTGCGAACGAATTTGCTTTATATGGCCTTTTGATGAAGATGTTCTTGAGTCCCTCTTTTGGCAGATAAAAAATCATCTGTTCAATACCGAGTTGCCGAATTACCCTGATCACGGCAATCGGAGCGCAGGCAATGGAGGTGCCAAGAAATAGACATGCAGACAGCAAGTTTCGGTTTCGGCTAACCGCAGGTAATACGTCATCGGCGAAAACTTTCAAGCATGCGATCAACGCCGTTTGAGCGAAATAGGCAATACCGATGAATGCTACACCCCAGCTACCGAGAGAGATCAGGACCCGGACATTAGCTTTACGTAGGCGCGGGCTGAGTTTGCTGTAGGAGCGTTGTGTTTCAGTTGCAATCGCCACAACGATTGCAGTCGCCACTGAGAGCACCCAGTCCACATAAATGTTCCCAGTTTTTACGACCAGAACCGTCATTAGAAGAGCCATCACCAGACCGATCGCACGGCTCAAGTACTTCCACCCGAGCTTATTGTCTTCAGGAAAATTTTGCCAGAATGACTCGGTAATTCCGTGACATTTTTTAATGATAATCACCTTTAGATAGCATGGTTGCCGCATGGTAACTATGTTTAGTATAACTGCTTTTGACCAGGTAAGTTCGATTTCGCCCACTGGACAGTGGGGTGCAGATTGTAGGAATGAGTAGCCAGCGCTGCGGCAAACGGGATTTTCTTCCCATCAGGAATAGCCACGCGAGTGTTCAGTCTTGGGCTATCGACGTGACCGGCGCCTACCGCCACTTAGGTAGGGTGAGTAGTGTGATGAAGCCCCTTATGGTCGCGGCATGACCTTGCTAATAAAGGAGGGGACCACGCCTAACAACTCGAACTTAGTAGAACGCCCACAACGCAAATATTTCTACCAGACTATCTTTGATGGCGCTAAGGTGAGCAATGAGCGGGCGGCACGCTGAGGCCACAACGTTGAGCGGTCACGGATGCGGTCGTCTAGGCGCTACTGGTTCACTTTTGACATTATGGGAATAATGTCTGATCTTCATTAATGCCTCTTCCGTTCCGTCCTTAGACACTGGATTCGCCTTAGACGACTATACCTCGAGCCGGCCTGGACATTCCAGCATCAATGGAGCAGGACTAATTGATGCCATGCTTGCTCATGCAATCCTGATCAACCGCCCGTCCGGGGCCGTGCTGGATAAGTCATCCTCTTTTCGGTCTGGCTCGTGGCGCAGCATCAACCAAATTCATGCGCGTGGTCCTCAAGCTTGCGCCGCACCCGCCTGCTTGCCGTCGTGCGGCACAAAGCCAGGAAGCCCAGGAGTCTGGTCGACAGCACCTTGTTCCTGTGGTGAATGATGAAGAAGTTGCGCTTGAGGGCGGGCAGCGAGGTCCGTACCACTACCAGCCGACCGCTCGCGACGAAATCCTCGACCACGAGCCGGGACAGGCAGGCCAGCCCCAGTCCATGCGCGGCCGCATGCTTGATCGCCTCCGCGTTGCTGAATTCGCCTGCCGAGCGCAAGCTGTGCAGGTGAGGGACGAGCGCCTGCTCGACCGCCTCACGGGTTCCCGAACCGGGTTCGCGTAGTAGCCAGCCGGCGTTGCGTAAGGCCTGCAAGGACAC
Organism: Burkholderiaceae bacterium; assembly: GCA_022701635.1. GTDB lineage: Bacteria > Pseudomonadota > Gammaproteobacteria > Burkholderiales > Burkholderiaceae_D > Telluria > Telluria phyllosphaerae. The sequence goes on from JAKOOD010000282.1 coordinate 31,508, forward strand.
GGTCCCGTCGCTGGCGGCACCGTCGGTAAGCAGCGGGTGGCCGGGGGCGGCAACCACCACAAGGTCGTCTGCTATCCACGGTTCGACCTGTAGCTGCAGGTCATGACATGGCCCCTCCACCAAGCCTAGATCCAGCTCGAAATTCGCGACCGCCGTTGCGATGTCGGACGTATTTGCAATGGTGACGCGAGGCGGGCCCTGGGGCGACGCGGCGAATGCCTCCGCCAGTATCGCCGGCAACAGGTAGATGCCGATCGTCGTGCTGGCTCCGAGATGCAGGCCGAGGCCTGTCAAGCTGTTCTGCTCGGCGAACTGGCGTTCGATCGTCGTCGCTGCGTCCAGCATCTGGCGCGCCTGGGGCAGCAACAGGCGGCCGTTGTCGTTGATGAGCAGGCGCTTGCCGACCCGGTCGAACAGCTGGACGTCGAGCATCGCCTCGAGCTCGTTGAGGGCTGCACTGGTCGCGGATTGCGACAAGGCCACCTGGTGAGACGCTGCCGTGGTGCTGCCCGATCCAGCGATGGCGAGGAAGATCTGAAGCTGGCGAAGGGAGAGGCGCATCGTTGGCGGGCGTCGAGTTGTGCTGACGCCCAATTATATTGAAACCACGCCGCTTGCCAAAACGCTGCGCATTTCCCTATTGCTTCAGAACGAAATCGGCCAGCGCACGCAATTCCTCGGGCTTGAGCTGGGGGAAGGGCGGCATCGCAGCCTGTCCCCATTTGTCCGAACTGCCGCCATGGATGCTTTTTTCAAGGAGGGCTTGCGCCCCGGGATTGCCGCGGTATTTTGCGGCCACCTCATGGTAAGCCGGTCCGACGATCTTCTTGTCGATTGCATGGCAGGCCAGACAGTTGTTGGAAGCGAGCAGCGCTTGTACGTCGAGCCCCTTTCCCGCCGCCGGCTTCGTAGCGCCCGATGCCCACGCGAGCCTGAGTTCTGCCGGCAAATCGGCTTCCTTCGCGCTGCCATAGGTCACCGCGAGATAGGCGCCGATGACCTTGACGTCGTCATCGGTGAGCGGGGCGCCATACATGTGCTGCATCTTGCCGACTTCGCCGGTCCATTGGACTAGGGTCATGCCTGGCGGCTGGTACTTGATGTAATCGGCGGAATGACAGGTAGCGCATTTCTGCGTGGCGATGACATAGCCGGGCAGGCGCGACGACTTGAGCTGCGCTGTCTCGGCAGGAAGCTTGAGTGTATGAACTTCGGCGTACGCCGGCGCGGCCATGCCTGCAACGAGCAGGAAAACAGGCAAGAAGGATTCGATTCGTTTCATGGGCGCCTCCTCAGGCGATGGTCACGGGGTAGGATTCGATCACATGGCGGCGATAGCCCCCCGGGTTCCAGGTCGGGTCCGCCGGCTGCACTTCGCCGGCACGGTTGGTGGCCCTTACCATCAGGACAGTCTGGCCGCGTGCGGCGAAGCTTACCGGCAGGCGCCACTCGCGGAACGAATAACGCCCGAGGTCGGCGCCGAGTTCCGCCGCCCGCCAGGTCTTGCCGCCATCGATCGAAACATCCACGGCCTTGATGCCCGCGCCGCCGTCGAAAGCGATACCCTTGAGCTGGACCGTACGGCCGGCGGGCAGCACGCCGCCGCTGGTGACGCTGGTGATAAAACTGCGCACCGGCAGGGTCGAGATCGGCCTGGTCCTGGACGGCGTGGTGCCGGGTGCCACGCACAGGCAGTCATTGTCTGGCACGCGATAGGCCGTCGTCATGAACAAGGCATCGTGGCCTTCGAAAGGCTTGTCGAGCACCTCGATTTCGGACAAGTGCTTGACCCAGTAAGTGCCGAAATAGCCGGGAACGATCAGCTTCAGAGGATAGCCGTTCAGGTAAGGGATGTCCTGGCCGTTCATGCTCCAGGCCAGGAGTACGTCGTGGCCAAGCGCGTGTTCGATGTCCAGCGTTTTCCTGAAATCGGAGGTCGACGGCAGCACAGGCTGGTCCAGGCCGTTGAACATCACCTGTCGTGCATTGGCGCCGACGCCGGCCTTTTCCAGCACTGTCTTGAGCGGCACCCCGACCCAGCGCGCATTGCCCATGGCGCCGTTTGCCAACTGGGCACCGAAGACGCGCGGCGACGAGAACCCGCGGCTGTTGCCGGAGCACTGGTTGACAGCCACGACTTCGACAGGCTCTCCCAGCGCCTTGAGTTCGGAAAGCGACAAGCTCAGGCTGCGCTTTACCGCACCCTTGACCTCGAGCCGGTAGGTCTCAGGATCGATCGACATCGGCAGGTTCGCCAGATGGTAGCGCACGAAGAACGCGTCATTGGGCGTGATCGCCCCGTTGTTGAAGACCTCGAACGGTGTTTCGAGGTGCGGCGGACGGGTCGTGACGCGGATCAAGGGACGCTTTTGCGGATAACTGACCAGTTCGCGCGGGCCATCGGCAAACGAGACCCCGTCGTCCTTGGCGATGGCGGCAAGGCTGGCGCCCGGGGCGGCGGCCAACCCAGCGGCAATGAAACCAGTGTGCCGAATGAAACGGCGGCGTCCCTCGAAAGGGCGCGCGCTATCGTGGGGACCTGCAGGTTTGGCGGTGTCGTCGCCTGATCTTCTTGTCATGGCTGTTGTCTCCTGTGATTGACCGGGCGCCGGGTTCCCGGCGTGACGGTCAGCCTAATATACGTCGCATTATTATTTCTACAAAATTGCTGGATAAATTAAAAGTCGGAATTCAACCTGATATTTTGGTAAATTCCGTACCGAGGATGACAATTTACGGAGGTCAGTCCAGCAGATGCCGAATGGCGTCGCGCTCCTGCACCAATTCATCGACTGCCGCCTGCAGTTTTTCGCGCGCGAAGGTATTGATGTCCAGGCCACGGATCCGATTTGCCTGGCGCCCGTCGCAGACGACCGGCACGCCGAAGAAGATGCCTTCCGGGATGCCATACCCGCCGTCCGACGGCAGCGCCATCGAGACCCAGCGCCCGCCGCTGCCCCTCACCCAATCGCGTACGTGGTCGATCGCGGCATTGGCCGCCGATGCAGCGGACGACTGGCCGCGTGCTTCGATGATGGCTGTGCCGCGCTGGGCCACCGTCGGGATGAACACTTCTCGGTTCCAGCGCTCGTCGCGCAGCGCGAACGAGGCAGATTGGCCATCGACGAGGGCGAAGCGGTAATCGGCATACATGGTGGGCGAGTGGTTGCCCCAGACTATCAATTGCGAAATACTGTCGACACTCTTGTCCAGATGTAGCGCCAGCATGGCCTGGGCGCGGTTGTGGTCAAGCCGGATCATCGCGCTGAAGCAGGATGGATCGAGGTCCGGCGCCGCGTGCATGGCGATCAGTGCATTCGTGTTGGCAGGATTGCCGACGACAAGTACCTTGACTTCACGCTTGGCGACCGCGTTCAGGGCGCGTCCCTGCTTGGCGAAGATCCCTGCATTGGCGGCAAGCAAATCCTTGCGTTCCATACCTTTGCTGCGCGGCTGTGCGCCGACAAGAATGGCGATGTCGGCGTCGCGGAAGGCGACTTCCGGATTGTCGGTCACCAGGACTTCCTGCAGCAGTGGAAACGCGCAGTCTTGCAACTCCATGTCGATACCACGCATGGCGCCCAGGGCATGTGGCAGGTCGAGCAACTGGAGAATGACAGGCTGATCGGGGCCGAGCAGGTCACCGTTGGCGATACGGAAAAGCAAGGCATAGCCGATCTGGCCTGCGGCGCCGGTAACTGCAATGCGAGTCGGGGTTTTCATGTGCGCTCCAATAGTGTTGAGTGAAAGTTACAACTTCAGTGTATTGAGCCGGGAACTAGCTGTAAAACGAATAAAATGAGTATTATCAAGCTAAATATCAGCTTGATTTTCTTGCTGTCCGTCGTGTTTCATGAATTAGGCATTTCGATTTAAGCTACGGTTGCCAGCGCATGCTGCGCGCTATATTCAAAATTGGAGAGCCATGTCTTTCAGCGAAATCATCGCCACCTCGTCGGGTCTCAAGCCTTTAAGGCAATTGAGCAGTCCGATTGAAGCAATCAGGCAATTCACACCGAATTGGTTCGCCGTGACGATGGGTACCGGTATTCTCGCGCTCGCGCTCGCACAATTCCCTTATGCCGTTTTCGGGCTGCATCAGCTTGCCGAAGGCCTTTGGCTGCTCAACATCCTGCTGTTCGTCGTGTTCGCCGCGATGTACGGCGCGCGCTGGCTGTTGTTCTTCGACGAGGCAAAGCAAGTCTTCGGGCACGCGACGGTATCGATGTTCTTCGGCACCATCCCGATGGGTCTGGCGACGATCATCAACGGTTTCCTGGGGTTCGGCGTGGCGCGCTGGGGGCAGGCCGCGGTCGCGGTAGCGCAATGCCTGTGGTGGATCGACGTCGCCATGGCGCTGGCCTGCGGCGTACTGATTCCGTACCTGATGTTCACCCGCCAGCAACACAGCATCGACCAGATGACTGCGGTGTGGCTGCTGCCCGTGGTCGCAGCCGAAGTGGCGGCCGCCAGCGCAGGCCTGCTCGTGCCGCACCTGCAGGACAGCGCGGCGCGCTTCACGGTGCTCCTTACGGGTTATGTGCTCTGGGCTTATTCGGTGCCCGTTGCACTCAGCATCCTCGCGATCCTGCTGCTGCGCATGGCGCTGCACAAGCTGCCGCACGAAAGCATGGCGGCATCGAGCTGGCTGGCCCTGGGCCCGGTGGGTACAGGCTCCCTAGGCATGCTGGTGCTCGGTGCGGATGCGCCTGCGACGTTCGCCCTGTTCGGCATGGAAGAGGTCGGCCGGGTCGCATACGGCCTGGGGGTCGTGAGCGCACTGCTCCTGTGGGGGCTGGGCCTGTGGTGGATGCTGCTCGCGACACTGATCACCTGCCGCTATTTCCGGAGCGCGGTACCCTTCAACCTTGGCTGGTGGGGGTATACATTTCCGCTCGGCGTATTTGCCGTGACCACGCTGCGGCTTGCCAATGTATTCGATTCGCTGTTCTTCGACATCGCCGGCGCGCTGCTCGTAGCGGTGCTGGCCATGCTGTGGCTGGTGGTCGCGTGGCGCACGGCGAATGGCGCCTACCAGGGCAAGCTGTTCGTCTCGCCTTGTATTGCTTCGCTGCAGCGCCCGTGAGCTTAGGTGGTACGGCGCCAGGCGCCGGCAACCCCGCGCGCCTGCGCCAGCGTGTCCACGATCTGCCGCGCTACGTGAGGGCCGGCGCAGACAGCGAGCGGACTCGGATGTGGCATCGACAGCACCTGGATATCGGGCCGGCTGGCGCGGATGGACGCTTCGGCGCGCCTGGCCGTGCGTCCCGCGCACACCACGACGCGCAGCTCCGGCAAGAATCCGAGGACGTCGTCGAGCAGCGCGATGCCGGCGCGGATGTCGCCGGCGCGCAGCTGCATCGGTGGGCCATCGACCGGCGGCAGCCAGGGAACCGTGTTCCAGATCACCGTCTCTTCGCGCGCCACGCAGGCCTGCGCCAGGAAGAGCTTGAGGTTGCGCTGCGCCGGACCGGGATTGTCGCGCGACACGAAACGCGGCCGCATCGCCTGGCGCGCCGGCGCTTCCAGCAGGACCAGGATGCGGGCGAAGGTGCCGCCATCGCGCGGATCGAACCACGGCATCTCGCGCATGCCGCCGGCGTGGCTTTCGACCCAGCGGTTGAGCGCAGCCACTGGCGCGGTATGGCGTTCGCGGTAGCGGCGCGTAACTTCCTCCGGGTCGTCGAGATTGCGTTCCTGCGCTTGCCCGGTCATGGCAGGACGCGCGCCGTCATTTTTGCCATCCCCATTTGGTGAAAATCGCGCTGCCCTGCGGCGACTGCAGGAAATCGACGAACTGCTTCGCAGCCGGGTTGCCGCTGCCGTGCTCGGTCAGGGCGACGCCGGCATCGCGGTAGATCGCGTAATCCGGTTCGATCGACACGACGTCGGCGAGTTTGGGGTTGGAGACCTGCCAGATGTTCCAGATCAGCCATGCATCGATGTCGCTGCGGCTGGTCCAGGTGTCGCGCGCGATCGCGCTGTTGGCAGCATAGCTGGCGATGTTCGTGCGGATCTTGCGCACTGTATCGAGATTGCCTTTCCTACCCGCCATGTCCTCCCAAACGCCATTCTGGCCAGCCCCGTTGACGACCAGGATGCGCACGCCGGGTTTGACGAGGTCGGCGACGCCATGGATATGCTTCGGGTTGCCCGGACGAACCAGGATCGACAGCGGACGCAGGTAGAGCGGCGTGATGCTGGCTTCCTGGATGCGGCCGCCCATCGCAACGGTGAAGTCCGTCATCATGGTTTCCGAGCCGCTGTAGATCACGTCGGCATCCTGCTTCGCGCGTTCGATCCAGCCCGGTGTCGGGCCCGCCGTCACTGTCACCTTGATGCCGTGCTCCTGCTCGAAGGCGGCAGCCGCTTCCTTCATCGCCGGCGCGGGACCGCCGGGGCCGTACACCAGTACCGGCTGTGCGGCACAGGCGATGCCTGTCATGAGCGCGAACATCGCGCCTGCAGCGAGTCGGCGAGCGGTGTTATGACAGAGATATGATTTCATTGGATTTTTCCTTTTTTTAGTTGGCATAAATATAAGTCGGGAAGAGGGCGCTGTGCCTATACACCCAGCAACTTGATCAGAGCAAAGCTGACCACGCCCAATCCTGCGAGTGAGCCGATTACCACCGAGGCCACCTTGGCGCCGGCACGCAGTACGGCGCGGGCATCGACGCCCAGTCCGAGGGCCGCCATCGACATGATGGTCAGGAAGTTCGCCGCGTCGTGGGCAGGCGCCAGTGCAGCCTGCGGAATCCAGCCCATCGAACGCAGCACCAGAAGCAGCAGGAAACCGACGATGAACCACGGCACGAGGTGCGACAGCGCAGGGCGTGCCCGGCCGCTACCGCGTCCGAACATCGACAAGACCAGCACGACCGGACCCAGCATCAACACGCGCACCAGTTTCACCAGGGTGCCGATGTGGACGCTCGCGGCCGATACCGATGCGGTCGCCGCCAGCACTTGCGGCACCGCATAGACGGTCAAGCCGGCGAACACGCCATACTGCACCGGGGTGAACGACAGCAGTCCTACCAGCAGCGGCAGGCCCAATACGACGCCCACGCCAAGCACGGCGGTGAAGGCGATCGAGGCGGCGACGTCCTTGCCGTCGGCATCGATCACCGGCGCCACTGCAGCGATCGCGGAATTGCCGCAAATCGAATTGCCGCATGCGATGAGGATCGCCATCTTCTGCGGCAGGCCCGCGCTGCGCCCAATGAAATAGCTGAACACGATCGCAACCACGACCACCGCCGCGATACCGCCGATGAGGCCGAGGCCGTTGGCCAGCAGCGCACCGGCACTGACCGAAGCGCCCAGCAGCACGACCGCGATCTCGAGCAGCAGTTTGGCGCCGACATGGATGCCTGGATCGAAGCGCGGGTCGAGGCGGTGCAGGGTGCGGATACCGGTGCCGATGAGAATGGCCAGCACCAGGCTTTCGAGCCAAGCGCGGCCGAACACGTGGGTTTCGGCCACTTCGAGCAGATAGGCAGCTGCCGTCACCGCAGCACAAAGCAACAGGCCGGGAACGGCGGCGGACAAATTGTTCACTTGATTCTTCATTATTTTTCTCATATTCATATACGTCGATGTAATAAGTATCGCTGTACTGAATTGTTTGGTCTATTTTAAAATTACGAACATATCTTTCTAAAATATTGAACGATGACATTGGATCAGTTGCGTATATTCGTCGAGGTCGCCGAACGCCAGCACCTTACCCAGGCCGCCGCCGTTCTCTTCCTGACCCCTTCGGCGGTCAGCACTTCCATCAAGTCGCTGGAAGAGCGATACGGAACGGCGCTGTTTCACCGTGTCGGCCGGCGCATCGAAATCAGCGACGCGGGACGAATTTTTCTCGTCGAAGCACGCCGCGCGCTCGCGAGCGCCCAGGCAGCCGAGGCGGCGCTGGCCGATTTGGGCGAGCTCAGACGCGGGTCGCTAACGATCCACGCCAGCCAGACCATCGCCAGCTATTGGCTGCCGGCCTTGCTGGTACGCTTCCGCCAAGCATGGCCGGGAATCGATTTGCACATGGAAGCGGGCAATACCGAGAGCGTCGCCGAGGCCGTGCTGCAAGGCGGCGCCGATCTCGGTTTTGTGGAGGGAAACATAGAACCGACCGGCCTGGAGGAGGAGACTGTCGGCGAAGACAATATGGTGGTTGTGGTTGCGTCCGATCATCCCTGGGCCGACGGCAGGACGCTGACGGCCAGAGAACTGGAAGCTGGACAATGGATTTTGCGTGAAGCCGGTTCGGGCACGCGGTCCGCTTTGGAGACCGGACTCGCCGCGCTCGACGTGGCGGTCGTCAATCTGCAGATCGCACTCGAACTTCCCTCAAATGAGGCGGTGCGCAGTGCGGTCATGGCGGGACCGTTTGCCACCGCGATGTCGGAACTGGTCGTGGCGCCGCATGTGCAGGCCGGCTTGCTGGCACGGGCGCACTGCGCGCTCCCGGCGCGCAGCTTCTCGATGCTGCGCCACGCCCAGCGGCATCGCAGCCGCGCCGTCGCCGCCTTCGAAGACATGGTGCGGACCAGGAAGCGGCCGGATAACTAAGCCAAGAGGTCCAGCCGCAGCCTGTCGCGGTCGTCGCCAAGTGCGCGGCTGGCCAGCCAGACCACGCCGCCGGCGGCCAGTCCGCTGCTCCCGGCCAGCAGGAACAGCAACAGGATCTGGTATTCGACGGCGCCGAGCGGATCCATGCCGGCGAGGAGCTGGCCGGTCATGATGCCCGGCAGCGTGATGATACCCGCCGCGGACATCTGGTTGATGACCGGGATGAGGCCTTTACGCACCGCATCGCGCATCAGCGGCGCAAGCGCTGTGCGCAAGGATGCACCCAGGGCCAAACGGGCTTCGATCTGATTGCGCGACACAACCACGCCGCCGAGGAAAGCGTCGAGGGCCAGACTTGCCGAATTTAGCACGCTGCCCAGCACGATGCCCATCAACGGGATGGCATAGCGCGGGTCGTGCCAGGGCGTGGGGCGGATGGCCGTCATCAGGGCCAGCACCACCGTGGCCAGGCTCGACAGCGCTACCACTGCGCCCGCGATACGGTAGTTGCCCCAGCCGGCCAGGCGCTGCGTCGGCCTCGTTGCGACTTCGCGCGCGGCAGCGGCGATCATGAGGCAGGCGATGGCCAGCGTCAGCGCCGGCGCGTCGGAACGGAATACGATGCGCAGCACGAGGCCGACGAGCAGCAACTGCAGCACCATCCTCAGACTGGCGACAAGCAAGGGCCGATGCAGGCGCAGGCCGAAGGCGATCGAAACCGCCGCATCGAATACGACCAGACTGGCCGCGAGCGCCATGTCCGACGCCGACAGTGCAATCTGGCTCATGCCACCTCGAGCCGGCCGCTCGCCATACGCAGGCACCGCTGCCCGAGGCGCTCGGCCTGTTCTTCTGAATGCGTCACGACCAACACCGACGTGCCTCGTTCGAGTTCCGAACGCAGTAGGGCTTCGAGAGCTGCGGTCGAGGCGGCGTCGAGCGCCGAAGCGGGCTCGTCTAGCAGGAGGACACGGGGCCGGCAAGCCAGGGAACGGATGAGCGCGAGGCGCTGGCGTTCGCCGGTCGACAGCAGCTCCAGGTCGGTATCAAGCGCAGCGGCCCGCAGTTTCAGCGCATCGGCCAGTGCCTGCGCCCGCTTCTGCTCCGATGCCGGAAGGTGCGCGCGCGCGGTCGCGTCCCACCAGGCCGGCTCGGCTGCTTGATAGACTACCATCGAACGCCATGCCGGCGCCGTCCAGCTTGCGCGCTGTGCGCCGTCCAGCAGCACCGTGCCCTCGTTGGGAATCAGGTCCGCGATCATGCGCAGCAACACGCTCTTGCCGGAACCGGATTCACCGACGATGGCGATGCATTCGCCTCGCCCCAGGTCCAGGTCGACCGGGCCGGCATGTGCCGAGCATAGCGCACGCAGTGCAAGACGAACGGATGGATCGAAACGAGCAAGGGAATGGAAAGACATGGGCATGGAGTATAGCCGGGTGCGGCTGCCCATAGTGCCGTGTTAAGGTGGCAAGGTACATTACAAATGGGACATCGATGGAGTTTTCTTCCGTATTCGCAGTCGCCACCGGCGCTGCGCTGGGAGCGCTCGTGCGCTGGTGGACGAGCGTGGCTTTGAATTCGCTGTTTCCGGAGATTCCACCCGGTACTCTGCTTGTCAATCTGGTGGGCGCATACATCATCGGGGTGGCGATACCTTGGCTAACCGAAACGCCGTCGCTCGCGCCCGAGATCCGGTTGTTCGTCGTCACCGGCTTCCTTGGCGGCTTGACGACCATGTCGAGTTTCGCCGGCGAGGCGGTGATCCTGCTGCGCGCCGGCCGCTTGGCCATGGCAGCCGGTGCAGTGCTGCTGCACGTTGCCGGTTCGCTTGTCATGTGCACGCTCGGCATGGGGACGGCCGCATTACTGATGCGCCGCTAACCGGCGCTTGCGTGCGTCGCCTTGCCCTCGGTTGCGAGCGGCAGCTCGCATCGCAACAGCACGGCCTGCACCGCGTGCAGTTGCGCATGGTGTTCGAAAAGGAACGCGCGAAGCGCTTCTTCCGTATCGACCAGTTCGACGCATTGCGGGTGGCGCCCTGCCGTTCCTTCCACGTGGGCGTGGGATGGCTTCTCACCCGGCAGGTAGCCGCTGCCGACATGGAACAGCAACGCCTGGCGGATGCCGGCGCGGCGTGCCTGCGTCAGCAGTTGGTGGGCGAGCTGCGGGGGACTGAGATGGTGCCACAGACGGGTGGCGCGGGCACGGGCCGACATCGGGATGTACAGGCGCAGGACGGCAAAATCGTTCATCGTGTGGCTCACTGTTCAGGACGCTGCGCTGCCGGCCTCGCGCGTTCGCGCGCACGGTAGGCATGGAGTTCGGACAGACGCAGGTCCTCGGGAAGCGCGCGCCGGTGCTTGGCCCGGCCGATGCGCTGGGCGCGGTAGATGCCGGTGTGCCCCGAGAACAGGTAGCTGACGACGCAGGCGAGCGCTGCGTACGGCGCGATCTCGCCGCCGAACAGTTCGATGGCCATGACGGTAGACGCCAGCGGCACGTTGACGGCGCCGGCGAACACGGCGACGAAGCCGAGCGCGGCCAGTAGCGGGAAAGGCAGGTGCAGCAACGGCGCCAGGGCGTTGCCGAGCGTGGCGCCGATATAGAACAGCGGCGTCACTTCGCCGCCTTTGAAGCCACTGCCGAGTGAGACGACGGTAAACGCCAGTTTGCCGATCGAGTCTTCGAATCCCAGCGGCTGCTGGAACGCCTGGACGATGACCGGAATGCCGAGACCGATATAGCGCTGTGTCCCGCTCAGCCAGACCGCCAGGGCGACGATTGCGCCGCCCAGCAGGGGGCGTGCCGGACCGTACGGCACATGGCGCTTGGCCGTGTCGCTCAACGTGTGCGTCAGCGTCGCGAAGAGCATGCCTGCCATGCCGAACGCGATGCCGGCGACGACGACCGCAACCAGGCCGGTCGTACCGACAGCCGGTACCGCGCCGAGCACATAATGCGTGTGGTGGATACCCCACCATAGTCCCACGCGGTCGGCGACGATGGCGGCGACGATGCAGGGCAGGATCGCGTCGTAGCGCATGCGGCCGATCGCCAGTACTTCCAGGCCGAAGATCGCGCCCGCCACGGGCGTGCCGAACACGGATGAGAAGCCGGCGCTCATGCCGGCCATGACGAGTACCCGGCGTGTATCGCGGTCCAGACGCAACATGTGGGCGATTTGGTCGGCCAGCGTGGCGCCCATCTGCACCGCCGTGCCTTCGCGACCTACCGATGCGCCGAACAGGTGCGACAGCACGGTACCGCCAAGGACCAGCGGCGCCATCCGCAGCGGGATCGTTTTCTTCGGGTCGTGGATCTCGTCGATGATCAGGTTGTTGCCGGCCTCGACATCCTTTCCGAGGCGATGATAGATCCACCCCACGGCGAACCCGGCCAGGGGGAGCAGCCAGATGATCTGCGGTGACGCGACACGGATTTGGGTGACGCGCTCGAGTGCAAACAGGAAGAATGCGGACGCGGAGCCGGCGAGTGCGGCCGCGATGACGGAAAGCAGCAGCCACTTCGCCATGTAATGCAAAAGCTCGACTTGTTCGGGTGTGTGATCAGGTTTCATCGGTCCAGTGAGTGAGCCCAGCTGGTCCGGATCGAGGCATGCGCCTACCTTCCCGGCCGGGAAAGGTAGGCATCATCAGCTCGGGATTGAGCGGTTACGGGAGGAATGCCATCTCCAATTAAAGTCAATCATAGCAAGGTTTGCTTGTTCCGCCAAATCATCGCGCGGCGTCCTGAGCGCAGGCGACGCCGAATTCGACCTTTTAACCTGCTGTAAAAACTTCGATCCACTCGTCTTCCCGCCATTTCCTTGTTTAAACGCCAATCAGGTGACCGGTTTCGTTAATGCGTTGGATGACGAACGAATCGTCCTCGAACGTGCATTCATTCACGCAGCAAGGCGTCTGCCGGAGTTGCCAATAATGACTGAGAGAAAGCCCAAGGCAATGCAACAACAGCACACGGTTGACGCTGTCGTGCCCGACCAGGACGACGGTCTGGCCGGCGTGTTTCAAAAGCACGAAATGGAGGACACTCATGACGCGTACCAACACCTGTGCGAGCGTCTCGCCGCCGGGTATCAAGGCCATGTCGGGTTTCGAAAACCACATCCGTGCCGGCCCGGGCCACAAGGACTCGACACGATCGTGCGTCAAACCTTGCCACTGGCCGTAGTCGATGTCGGCGAGCTCGCCGAGAACGCTTGCAGGCGCGCCGGTTGCGCGCTCGATCGCCGTGCCCGTATCGATGCAACGGGATAAATTGCTGGTGTAAATGGCATCCGGCTGCCAGCCACGCGCCACGCGCCGTCCCAGCGCCTCCGCTTGGCGCCGTCCGAGTTCGGAGAGCGGGAATTCGGCGCATCCACGAAATCGCGGCGGATCGATGCCATCGACGTGGCCATGACGAACGACGACGATGCGTGTAACCAGGCGCGTCATCGGGCTAAGCTGTTTTCAACCTACCCGCGCACGAACGCATCGCGGCCGGCGTAAGAGGCATCTCGACCCATCGCTTCTTCGATGCGCATCAGCTGGTTGTATTTTTCCACGCGCTCGCCGCGCGCAGGTGCCCCGGTCTTGAGGTGTCCTGTACCGAATCCGACCGTCATATCGGCAATGAAGCTGTCGACCGTTTCGCCGCTGCGATGGGAGACCATGGCGCCCCAACCGGCACGGTAGGCCAGTTCGACTGCGGCGCGCGTTTCGGTGAGGGTGCCGATCTGGTTCGGTTTGATCAAAACGGCATTGGCGACGTCTTCCTGAATTCCGCGTTCGATGCGTTTGACGTTGGTCACGAACAGATCGTCGCCAACCAGTTCGACCTTTTTGCCCAGCCGTTTGTTCATCATGCGCCAGCCGGCCCAGTCGTCCTCCGCCAATCCGTCTTCCAACACGGCGATCGGATAGCGTTCGATCCATCCCTCGTACAGGTCGACCAGCCCGGCCGCATCGACCTTACGGCCCTCGCTGCGAAGGTGGTACAGGCCGTCCTCGTAAAAGCCGGACGACGCCGGATCGAGCGCCAGCACGATGTCGTCACCGGGTCGATAGCCTGCCTTTTCGATCGCTTCGAGGATTAATTCGACGGCCTCGGCGTTGCGCTTAAGGATAGGCGCGAAGCCGCCCTCATCCCCGACCGCCGTGTTGTAACCACGCTCCTTGAGGATGGTGCGCAGGCGATGGTAGATCTCGGCGCCGTAGCGTACGCCCTCGGCGAACGTGGGGGCGCCGACGGGGGCGATCATGAATTCCTGAAAATCGGTCGCTTGCCAATTGGCGTGTACCCCGCCGTTGAGGATGTTGAACATCGGTACCGGCATGCGTGGAGCGTGCGACGCGGACAGGGTACTGAACAAGGGCAAGCCCGCCGCCGCGGCGGCAGCGCGCGCCACAGCCAGACTCACGCCCAGAACGGCGTTCGCCCCCATCCTGCTTTTGTTCGGCGTACCGTCCAGCGCAATGAGAAGGGCATCGATGCCTTTCTGGTCGGTCGCGTCCTTGCCGGCAACGGCGGTGGCGATCTCGCCATTGACGTGGGCGACGGCATTCTTCACGCCCTTTCCGTCGTAGCGGCGCGGCTCGGCGTCACGCAGTTCGACGGCTTCATGAATGCCGGTCGAAGCGCCCGAAGGCACGGCGGCGCGACCGACGACGCCGCATACCAGGCGCACGTCGACTTCAACCGTCGGGTTGCCGCGCGAGTCGAGGATCTCGCGCGCATGGATGTCTTGAATGGCAGGATTCATAAGAATTTCCAGGGTGAAAGCCGGCATCGAACGCGTGCCCGGATAAGTTTGCGGTTACTCTATCCCAGTTCGTCCGGGGGTTGCGCGCGACCCGGCCGGGACGCAGCCGATCCGAGGAGTGAGGCGCCATGCACCGACTGATTTTGATCCGCCACGGCGAGTCCGCCTATAACGCCGATAACCGCTTCACGGGGTGGACCGATGTCGACCTCACGCCGCTCGGCATGGCGCAGGCGCGGGCGGTGGGCGCGACGCTGCGCGCGGCGGGCGTGGCGATCGACGTCGCGTTCACATCGATGCTCAAGCGCACCATCCGCTCGCAATGGATCATCTGCGAAGCAATGGACCGCATGTGGCTGCCGATTGTGCCGGACCCGCGCTTGAACGAACGCCATTACGGTGCCCTGACGGGGCTGAACAAGGCGACGGCCGAACGGGAATACGGCGCGGCGCAGGTCGCCGCCTGGCGCCGCTCGTTTGCCGTGGCGCCTCCGCCGATGGCGCTGCAAGATGCGCGCGCGTATGCGGATGATCCGCGTAACCGCGGTGCCCGGGCAGGCGAGATCGTGCTGAGCGAAAGTCTGGAAGATGTGGTTCGGCGCGTGCGGCCGTTTTGGGAAGAGCTGGCGGCGCCGGCGCTGCGCAAGCGACGGGGCGTCGTCATCCAGGCGCACGGCAACACCATCCGCGCGCTGATCAAGCATCTGGAAGGAATGAGCGACGACGACATCGCCACGCTCGACGTGCCGAACGCCACGCCGGTCGTCTACGAGTTCGACGCGGATATGCACGTGCGCCGTCGGTACGACATGCCGGCCGTGAGCGACGAAGGCCGGCACTCGCTGTTCTGATCGGGCCGGCGGCCGAGCCGTGTTTCTAGCGCACGCTTGCCAGGACGGCTTTGGCCGGGTCGGCCGGCGCATCGCCTTCCATCACCAGGATGCGGCTGGCGCCGGGATCCTTGGCCGACAGGGCGCTCGCAACCTCGCGCATCGGGCCGATGGCGGTGCCGTTTGCCATGCCCTTCGGATTGGTCTTGAAGCGCGCCACCGGCATCGCCTGACCGCTCGCGTATACCGAATACACGGTGTCCGGCTTCAGGGAAAACAACGACACCTCCAGCGCATCGGTCAGCCCCAGGTTGCGCGCCACCACGAAGCCGGTGGCGCCGCCGCCGGCCGGGCGCAGTGCAATGTTGACGGGCTCGGCGTTGGCGCGCGGCACCAGGTTGGTCGTGCCGGCGCCGGCCGGCACCGCGTGCGAGACGTAGACCAGCGCCTGCGGCGCCTGGCCCACCGGCGCGTGCGCCACCACCTTGTTGGCGGCGGTGTCGATGACGTCCACGCCGTCGCCGTTTTCCAGGCCGACGTAGACGCGGCTGTCGTCGTCGGAACGCCAGACGCCGTGCGGCAGGGCGCCGGTGGGAATGGTCGCCACCAGCGCCGGCGCGTCGCCGGTGCTGTACACCTTGACCACGTTCTCGCCGCCGACCGTCACATAGGCGCGCACGCCGGCCGGGGTGCGCGCGAACGCCAGGTGGTTCGTGATCAGGCCGGTGTCGATCACGCCCTTCACCGATTGCGTCGCGACGTCGATTCGGGTGACCTTGCCCACGTCCTTGTGCGTCATCCACACTTCCTTGAAGTCCGGCGAGAATTGCAGGAAGGGCGAGAACGGGCTGGTCACGGGGATGTGCTTGACGACCTGGTGCGATTTGACGTCGACGACATCGACCACCGGGTTGAAGCTCGAGACGACGAAGGCCAGCCTGCCGTCCGGGTGGAACATCACCATGCCAGGCCCGCCGGTGGTCTGGATGCGACGCGTTTCCTTGAAGGTGGCCGGGTCGATGACGGAAATATAGTCTTCGCCTCGCACCACCACCCAGACCTCGCGTCCGTCCGCCGTGAAGAAGCCTTCGTGCGGCGAGCGGCCGATGTAGGTGACGCCCTTGACCTTGTTCGTGGCGGTGTCGATGAAGGTGACGGAATTGGAACCGTTGGCGATCGCGATCAGCGTCTTGTGGTCCGGCGAGAAGCCCAGGCCGTGCACGTTGACCTCGCCCTTGTACAGCGGCGAGAGCACGTCCGGGCGCAGGTTGCCCAGACGGATCTGGCCCAGCAGGGTGTTGGTGGACGGGTCGATCACCGAGACCGTGTTGCTGTTCTGGTCGGCGGTGTAGACGCGGTCCTGGGCGCTTGGGAGGGCGTGGGCGGGGGTGAGGGCGCCGGCCAGTACGATGGCGAGTGCGGCGGCACGGATGGTGGTGCCGGCAAATTTAGTGCGTTGCATGGACTTCCTTATCGGTATGGGTGGTCGTGCCGGCGTCGTGGCGTTGCAGCCAGGCCCGCATGACATTGATTTCATTTTGTTGCTCAGCGATGATGCCTTGCGCCAGGTTGCGCAATTCCGGATCGGTGCCGTGCACCAGGATGGCCTTGGCCATGTCGATCGCGCCCTGGTGATGCGGGATCATCATCGTGACGAAGTCGTGGCCAGGGTCCCCGTTCATCGGCGCACGGCGCATGTCGTCGTCCATCACGGCCATGGCGTCGTCGGCCAGGGCCGCGTACGGCTTGGCGCTGCTGGCGACGAAGGCGGGCGGGGCGGCGCTTGCGATCGTGCTCGCATGCGCGTGCATGTGTGCGGGCATGAACGGCATGTCCTGGGCGGCGCAGGCGCCGGCCCACAGGCAGGCGGCAAGCAAATACATTGGTTTCAAACGGGTCCCTCCAGTTGTTCGTAGACGGCGGTCGCGACGCGCGCGAGTTCGCCCTTGTCGATGCCGGCCGACAGCGCATAGCCGAATTTGCCGTCGATCCAGTAAAACACGTTGACCGGGCCTTCCTTGGCGAACCGGAAGCCCGTGTCCTTGTTCTGCGCCTGCTCGGTCGAGACGTACAACGTCAGGCGCTGGCCGGCGCCGTCGTGGTACATGAATTGCGCCACCGGCCCGCTGGCGCCGGGCAGCAGGCGCCCCCCGATCAGTTCGTAGCCGAGCTTGCCGAGGTGCGGTGGATGGATTTTGCTGCCCAGGCGCTTGGACAGCCATGCCACCAGCTGGTCTTCCTGGTCGGCGCCGACTTCCACCGGGCGCCGCACGTCCGGGCTGTAGACCACGTGGGCGATGGCAGCCTGGTGTGCCAGGCCCGAGAATGCCGGCTGGGGGAAGGGCGCGCCCGCCTCGATCGACGCCAGACGATGATCGCGTTCGGCGGCGCCGCGCAGGC
Organism: Burkholderiaceae bacterium; assembly: GCA_022701635.1. Taxonomy (GTDB): domain Bacteria; phylum Pseudomonadota; class Gammaproteobacteria; order Burkholderiales; family Burkholderiaceae_D; genus Telluria; species Telluria phyllosphaerae. Next base: position 49,079 of record JAKOOD010000282.1, read on the forward strand.
TCCAGCCGCCGCCGCCGCCGAGCAGCGCCAGCGCCAGGCCGGCGGCCAGCGCCTGCCAGGGCCAATGCCGTACGTCGCGCAGGCCGGGGCGGGCGCGCAGCGGCGCGGCCAGGCGCGCCGGCAGCGGTTCGTCGAGCACGGGGTCGAACAGCGCGTGCAGCGCGTCGTTCTGACCGATCCACGCCCGCACGCGCGCGGCGTCGTCCGGGCGCGCGGCCAAGTAGGCGTCGACCTCGGCACGCCGGGCCGGCGCCAGGCGACCGTCGGCGTAGGCGTGCAGATCGGCTTCGGTGATCGGTAGGATGCTCATTTCACGACTCTCAATGGAACGACGGGCGCGCGGCCGTCCATCAACGCGCGCAATTTCTCGCGCGCGCGAGACAGGCGCGACATCACGGTGCCGACCGGGACGCCGAGCAGGCGCGCCACGTCTTCGTAGCGCATGTCCTCGAGCCCGACCAGCAGCAGGATTTCGCGCTGCTCTTCGGGCAGCAGGCGCAGCGCGGCGTCCAGGTCGCGCAGTTCGAGGCCGGCGCTCACGTGTTCCTGCGCGGCCGGCAACGGCGTGTCGTCGTCCAGCGGTTCGGTGTCCAGGGCGCCGCGCCGGGCCTGGTCGACGCGCAGGTTGTGCATGATCGAGAACAGCCAGGCGCGCATATCGCTGCCGCGCCGCCAGCCGGACAGGGCGGTCCAGCCGCGTTCGACCGTATCCTGCACCAGGTCGTCGGCGGCGGCGCGATCGCCGACCAACGCGCGGGCATAGCGCCGCAGGCGCGGCAGGCAGGCCAGCAGGTGGTCGGCGGGATCGTCCGGCACGAAGGACATCGGCGCGCCGGCTCAGTAGCCGCCGGCCGCCAGTTTAGGGTCGACCTGCCAGGTTTCGTTCACCAGCTTGCCGTCGCGGTAGGTCAGTACGTATCGCACCTTGACTTGGACCTTGGCGTCGAATTGCACGGCAGCCGTCACGGTAGCGCCTTTCGGATTAGCCGACTCGCTCGCGTTCAGGACGGTAACGCGCGCAGGGCCGGCGGCGGCATTGAATTTGTCCCATACCGCGCCGATGGATGCAGTCCCGTCGTAGCTGCCGTCGAGCGGCCCGCCCACCCAGATCAGCCGCGCGTTGTCGGCATAATCGCGCAGGATGGCAGCGCGGTCCGCGGCGCCGATTGCGGTGAAATGCGCTTGCGCGGCGTCCAGCGCCGGGCCGGCCATGGCATGTGCGGCGGTGCCTGTACAGGCGATTGCGAAGATGATGTGCTTGATGGTCATATGGGCTTCCAGTCAGAATATCGCTAAAAAAGGCCGCGAGAAACATGTTCTCGTATGGATAAACGAGTCCGGTCGTGTTTTTATTCCGTTCTCGCGCAACTTTTTTTCGTATATTGCCGATGCAGGCGTGGAACGAAGCAGCTTAGCTCACGCTCTGCGCTGGCGTGCGCCGATGCAGCGTCCGGCTGACGCGATAGCCGATAATTTCATCTTGATCCTCGTGCCGATCTGTTTACGATGCCGCTGCGATTAGGGACCTGCTCATAATCGATACCTTCATCACGGACAAGACCGGCATGCTCACCGTGGGCAGCCCAACGTCTCATTCGGGTATGGCTGCCCCCGATGGCAGCGCGCAGGACGTACCGCGCATCGCGGCCAGCGTTACCGGAATAGCGAGCATCCGCTGGCCCACGCGATCGTCGTCGCGACATGAAAACGTGGCTCGACGCTGTAAAAGCCGGCTCGCTTTGAATCATCCAGCGGCGATGGCGCGCGGATTTGTGGAAGACAGCTGTAAGGGCCGGCTATCCAGCGTGAATCAGCGACGACTACTCGGACGCTTCACATCTGTTCGCCGGGAGGCGACGTTGACGCTAGCCAAGCGGCGAGTACGACAAACGCCAGCAGTACGACAGCTTCTACCCAAAGAATACGCTTGGAACGCGCTGGGAACCAGGAGCGCTGCACGGTAGCGCACCACCCCGGCGCGCAACCCGAGGATGGCGCCCAGCGCCGCCGCCATCCCTACGGCCATCAGCCTGATCGGGCCGGATTGTGCGACGCTTATGTAGCTTCCGAACACGAGCAATGGAACTGCAAATATGCCTCCGCCGGCGCCTATGAGCGACAGGATCATGCCGACTGCCAGGCCGAGCGACAACGGAATCAACATAATGACGCCTCAGGCCGCGCGCAGCCTGGAATATTTATATAAATAAATAGATTGTTTGTGCTTGAAGAGGATGAGAACGACAGGAAGGCCATCGGACGGCGCCGTCAACCACCGCGCCGCTCGTGATCCCTAAGCCCGGCGCAATCAAGTGCTGATGCTCTGCATTCATTTCGTCCAAGTGCCTTGACACGAGCCGCGCTCCGTCGCCGGCAATGGAGATGTAGATGCCACGTCGAAAACGCGCCAGTTCCATGTCCTTACTAAGGCCGATCAGCGAAAGGCTGGGTGGATGAACGGGGAGGGGGCACTTCGGGCGTCATTCGGGACGAAGAATGACAGGTTATGCCGTAAAGCCTCTTTCGATCGGCTTTCAAGGGGGGGCCGGCTTGTCGAGTGAAAGTTGTCGCAGCTTTAGCCGGCATTACGGAAGAGTGACGAGACCGCGTAAGACAGGCGCCCCAAATATCTGACATTATAGAAGTAATGTCATATTTTCTAGGTGGGTGTCAGGTTTTTTGACGTATTACGTAATAATATAGGAAGAAACGATGCCGGAGGCTATCCGATGAATACCGAAGAGAATGCGAGTGAAAACGCTATCGCAGCAAGTGTCGCCGAGCTGCGCGAGCAATTTCCGCGCACGCAGGACCTTTACCGCGAAGTCTGCGTATTACTATTTTTCCGACATGGCATTACGCCAACGGCAAACAAGTTGTATCAGCTGGTCCGCAAGGGTAGTATGTCGGCGCCGACGGAAGCGCTGAGCCAGTTCTGGAAAACACTGCGCGAACACTCCCGTGTCACGATCGAGCATTCGGACCTCCCAGACGAGTTACGGACGGCAGCTGGAGACCTGGTGGCGACCCTGTGGAAGTCAGCTCAGTCGAAGTCCCTTGAGTCGGTGGCGACACTTCAGACGGACGCCGCTATCGCAGTCGACAACGCCAAGGCGGACTTGGCGAGTGAACAGCTTGCCCATGCGGAAGCCCTGCGGTTAGTTGAGAGCCTTCGCTCACAGCTGCACACCAGCGAGAACGACGCGGGTCAACTTCGGGAAGCGCAAGCGACCGCAGCCGCGATCAGGGAAGGCTTAGAGGTGCGACTGAAAGATGCCCGCGGCGATTTGGAGGCCACGCAAGCGCGCTTGAGGGAGCTGAGCGCCCAGCATGTCGAGGAGCGAGAACGATTGGCGGACCGTACCCGCTTGGCCGAGGAGAGGTTCGCCGATATGGGAAGGCGCGCGCTACAAGACATCGACAGAGAACGCACCGCCGCAGCGAAACTGCAGAAGGCACTTGAAGCGGAGCGAGCCGAGCACATTGCTGCGATCGCGCGAGCACGCGTCGACCATGATGCGGCCCAGACGAAAATTGCGGAACTCAGGGAACAGATCGGTGCATTGCAGAATGCCGTTGACATCTTGAAGAACGAGCGGGACCGTGACAGACAAGAGCTACAGTCAGTACGCACAAAGCTAGAGGCAGCGATACGGCAATCGGCCGCGGACAGTGTACGGGCAGACCACTTGCATGACGAGTTGGAGCGGCGTCGCATCGAACCTCGGGATGTACAAAACCGTGCCGCAGGTCCCGACGCGAAGGGCAAACGGCGCAGCAAGCCAGGCAGCGCGGGCTCCACATAAGCGATTATCGTTCCGCTCACTATGGGCGGCTGGACCGATGGACGGACGGATGGACAGGGCCAGATGTGCCGATCTATTGCCATAGTTTTCGGGGCGGCCGGAAAATCCACAGAACCTAAAGATAGGTTGGAAACGCCCAGTCCATTTTCCGGACCTAAATGCGTAGCGGAGACGTCAGAAAGCCCGAAATTCATCTCGCACTGAGTCTTAGGTCGTGAATGGACATATGTTTAGGTCCGAGCGCTATCGGCCGGCGCTGGACTTGCCGGCGTTTCGCTCATCCACTTCAAACTTCGCATAATCTATATTATGTCAAATACGCGTTATGGAAAGGCGCGGCGGCGCCCTCGGAGCAGTCTTACATGATCCCTTTTCCATTCACCGACCCGATGATCTCGTCATAACGCTCGTTATCGGTCTTGTGCAGATACGCCGCCGTGGTGGCGATGTTCGCGTGCCCGGCCGTGTCCTGCAGCGTCTTCAGCTGCACCCCGTTATTCGCATGGTTGGTCAGCATGCTGTGGCGCAGCCAGTGTGCCGAGGCCTGGCGCAGCGTCGCCGCCGTGTCGCCGTCGCCCTGGGCATCGGCGGCGCGCGCGGCGTCGGCGAACAGCGCCTTGATCGCTTCCGATGCCGCCTCGTCCGTGATGCGCGCCAGTTCGCGCGAACGGCTCGACAGGACCAGTGGCGTGCGGTCGGTGCGGCTGCTTTGCGGCAGCAATTCGAAGGCCTGGCGGTAGTCGCGGAAGGCGTCCAGCATGTCGGGCGGCACCGGCAGGCGGCGCGGTTTATTTCCCTTGCCGGTGACGTCGAGCCACCAGCGGCCGTTGCCTTCGGTGTAGATCGCGCCCATCGAGGCGCTGACGATCTCGTTCAGGCGGGCGCCGGTATGGGCAAACGCCACCAGCAGGAAACGGTCGCGCGCGCGGCGCCGGAACGCCGCCGGCGTGTCGGCCGGCCGGCTGGACACGGTTTGCAGGGCCAGTGCGATCGCGCCCTGGGTCAGGTAGCGCGTGATCCGGCTGGCCGATGGCGCCCGCACGTTGCGCACCAGTGCGCCCGGATTGCGCCGCAAATAGCCGGTCTGTTCGGCAAAGCTCATCAGGCCCTTCACCGCGATCATGGCCTGGCGCCGGCTCGGATCGGACAGCGGCCCGGTGAACGGCCGGTACTGCGGATGGCTGCGCGGCCATTTGGTGGTCGACACCCATGCCGGCGGCGGATTCTTGAGGAATTCTTTATAGCTGTTCAGGTCGGCGACGTTCAGCTGGACCAGGGTTTTCTGCGCTTCTTCGCGGCACCAGGTCAGGAAGCGGAATAGTTCCTTCTGCGTGTTCTGGATCGACTTCGCACTCAGCTCGCCGTGGGCGATGAACTCGCGCGCCAGTTCGATGTCGGTGGTGGCTTCGGTGATGGCATCGTCGGCCAGGCGGTACATCTTGACGTGCATGCGCCCACTCTCTCCGGTGCTGATCTCTTCCGGCCGGGACGGGCCCAGGTCGATTGGCGTAAAGTCTGGCATACGGTACTTGCGAATACGGTGTAATGGGCTGGCAGGGCTGTATCTATGTACAGTATAGCATTCCAGCCGCTCCAATCTGGAACTCGACAATATATTTGGTAATGTCGAGTTGAGGATTGTGTGAAAACCGGAGATTTTGATTACTTAGCCTGCGCTGCATTGCACTGCTGGATTACAAAAGGATCGCAAAACCTCCCGTGGACGAATTCCACGGGAGTACGGCGAGACTATGAAACGACGTCAAGCTTTCAGAAGTTCACCTTGAACTGCGCACCGAGCGTACGCGGTTCGTTCAAGATGCCGGTCAGGTTGTCGAAGTCGATCGCGCCGACGACTTGCACGCGGTCGGTGATGTTGCGTGCGAACGCCGCCACTTCGTATTTCCCGTCGCTCCATTTATAGGCGATGCGTGCCCCGCCCTCCACCAGGGAGCGGGCCTTGTATTCCTTGGCCTCGTACAGGAACATGTTGTAGGTGCTGCGGTAAGCCCAGTCGGTGGACGCGGAAAAGACCCCGTTTCCGATCGGCGTGCTGTAGAACAGGGAAAAGTTCCCCTGCCACTTCGGCGCGCGCGGCAGCGGATTGCCATCGATGCGCACGGTGCCGGGGAACGGCCCGGCCGCATTCGTGACCGTACAGCCCGCGCGTCCACCGGTATTCGCAAAGTTGCCGCATTGCTGGACGAACAGCGAGGCATCCTTGATCTCGGTATCGTTATAGCTCGCGCCGACCGTCATGCGCAGGGCATCGCTCAGCACTGCCTGGAGGTCGAGTTCGACGCCCTGCCCTGTCACCTTGTCGGCATTGATCAGCTGGTTCATGTTGACCACGCCGCTGCCCGCGGTCAGCTGCTTGTCCTTGACCCGGTATTGGAACACGCTCGCCGACACGCGTGCGCGGCGGTCGAACAGTTCTTCCTTGATGCCGGCTTCGAACGACAGGGCTTTCTCGGCGCCGGCGAAGGACGGCCGGTCGGCCAGGCCGTTCAGGCGACCCTGCATCGACGGTGCGCGGTAGCCGGTGGCGATGCGGCCGAACAGGTTGGTGTCCCTGTCGAGCGCATAGGTGCCGCTCAGGTCCCAGCTGACGTTGCTCGAATCGTTATTGATGACGAACGGACCGGCCGTGGTCGCTTCGACGCGCTTGGCCGAAAAGTCCTTCGAATCGTTGGTGTAGCGCAGGCCGGCACGCAGCTTGAGCTTCTCGCTGACGGTGTAGTTCAGCGAGCCGAACGCTGCCCACGATTTGGTCGACTGGTCTTGCGTCGCGTAGAACGGATTTTGCGGATTGCCGGGTGCGAGCGAGTCGAAGCTGATGCTGTCGATGCGGATGTCTTCATTGAAGAAGAACAAGCCGCCGATCCACTGCAGCGGCCCTGGCGTGTTGGACTCGGCGCGGAATTCCTGGGTCAGCTGCCTGTGGTTGGGCAGCACGTCGGCGGTCTCGACGACGAAGGGAATATAGCCCGGCCCCGTCGGCTGGGCGTACACCGCGCCGTATCCGCCGTCGACGTCGGCGCGGCTATAGAATTTCGCCGTTTCGTAGCCGGTGATGGAGTGCAGCGTGACCTGGTCGAGATTCCAGCGCAGGCGCAGGTTCGCGCCGTGGGTGCGCAGGGTCTGCTTGTTGATGCCGTCCGTCGGGTAGGAACCGTAATCGAATCCATCCACCAGGTCGCTGGTGCCTTGCTTGATGATATTCGCACGGAACAGCGTCGCGTTGTTGTCGAGGTCGCGGGCGTGCACGTTCAGCAGCGCGCTGAAGGCCTTGTTCGGCTGGAACAGCAGCTGCAGGCGGCCGGCGTTGTCGTGATAGCCTTCCAGGTCACGCGTCCCCGTCGGACGCGGATTGTGCACCCGGTCGTCGCGGTTCTGCGACTGCAGCGAGACGCGCGCGGCGACGGTCTCGCCCAGCGGGAGATTGAAGACGCCCTCGGCATTCTTGGCGCCGTAGTTGCCGGCGCCGAGGGTCAGGTAGCCTTCAGTCTTGAACACCGGGCGCGCCGAATCGAACTTGATGACGCCGGCGGGCGAATTACGGCCGAACAGCGTACCCTGGGGACCGCGCAGGACTTCGATCCGTTCCGTGTCGAAGACCGGGAAGCCTTTCAGCATCGGGCTCTCCTGCACGATATCGTCGACGACCAGACCGACCGGTTGCGATGCGTTCAGGTCGAAATCGGTGTTGCCCTGGCCGCGGATATAGAAACGCGGGAACGAGCGTCCATAGTCGGATTCGACACTGAGGCTGGGCGCACGCCCTGACAGGAAGCGGATGTCCTGGCCGCCGGCAGTCAAGGTGTCCAGCCGGTCGCCACTGACGGCCGTGATCGACATCGGCACCTCACGAATGTTTTCAGCCCGGCGCTGGGCAGTGACGATCACCACGTCCAGGCGCTGCGTGCCTTGCGCGCCATTTGCCTGCGCGGCAGGCGTGCTTTCTGCTGGAACGTTTTCCTGAGCCCACACGGTTTGTAGCGGGAAGGCGCCGATGATGGCAAGACACATGAGACTACGGCGGCCTGCGCGCGGCAGGGCCATCTGGATTCGCTTCATTCTTTTCCTTGCGTGATGACCGCGGCGGGCATTTGCAGACAATCTCATGCGAGCGTCGTCAAAGACCCGCCTGCTTGTAAAGACGTAAGTTTAATATTTTGATATGCGCTCTCCAAGGAAAAGTTCGCGCGGTGATGCTTTTTTGCGAATTTGAACAGGCTGTTCCGCCGGCGCGTATCTCTTTCTCCGCTGGTGCGCATTTCAACCGTGTTTGCACCGATCGCCGACGTACGGGACAATGAATGAAACGACAACGTCTTCCGAAAGGAGCATCGATGAGCATCACGGTCAAGAACACGACGCCGGACACCACCAGGGTCACCCTGTTCGGCGAACTGCAGGACGGCACCTTCGACGCCAAGGTCATGGGCGAAACCGACGTGCCCTACTCCCGTTACT
>JAKOOD010000294.1 GCA_022701635.1 Burkholderiaceae bacterium
ATTCTTTTATAACCTGTTACCGGAACTTCCATGCACCTGCGTGACCTGACGCAATTCCTGACCGAACTCAAAGAGAACAATACGCGCCCCTGGTTCATCATGAACAAGCCCCGTTACGACATCCTGCGGGCCGAGTTCGTGGAAGTGCTGACCGAACTGATCCGGGAAATCGCCAAGTTCGACCGCCAGATCGCGGCCTGCGACCCGAAGAAGGCGATGTTCCGCTTCCAGCGCGATACCCGCTTTTCCAACGACAAGACGCCGTATAAAAACCATTTTTCGGCCGGCATCGCGCCGGGAAATAAACGGCGTCCGAGCGAAGGCGGCGGCCCGACCTATTATTTCCACATCGAAGCCAACGGGACCTTGCTGTTCGGCGCCGGCGAATACCTGCCGCCGGCGGCGCGCCTGAAGGCGATCCGCGAACACGTGGTCAACGATGCGACAGGTTTCTCGAAAATGTTGAAGAATAAACATCTGCGCGAGACCTATGGCGACCTGAATCCGGAAGATAAGCTGCAACGTCCGCCGAAAGGTTTCGATCCGAACCATCCGCTGGTCGACTACCTGAAGCTCAAGAGCTATTTTGTCTGGATCGAGACCCCACTGGACATCAATGCGCCGGACAAACTGGTGCCCCAGCTCGCGCAGGGATTCAAGGATGCCACCGCGCTGGTCAACTGGCTGCGCGGGGTGCCGCAAACTTACGACGAGTAATGATTGGAGAGAAACATGGCCTTGCAACATGCAGTATCGGGTGAACGGATCGCACTACAGCGCGGCGAAGACGATATCGCCAACTTCACGTCGATCGCGTTGATCAAGACCGATCACATGGAATTGATCCGGCTGGTGCTGCCGAAGGACAAGCCCATGCCGGAACACTGGGTCGAGGGCGAAGTGACCCTGCTGTGCCTGGAAGGCGAGATCGTGTTCCAGGCCCACGGCCGCAGCACGATCCTGAAGCCGAATGAAATGGTCTACCTGGCGGGCGGCGAACCGCACGCGATCAGCGCCAACCAGGACGCGGTGGGCTTGATGACCATTCTGCTGCACCCCGGCGACAATACCGGTGGCCCCACCTCGCGCACCACGAGCGCATGAGGTAGGGTGGGCACCCTGTGCCCACGCGGAGGCAAGCATCATGCGAACCGGAGGTGTGGGCACGAAGTGCCTACACCTGCCGCGCCACCCTGCGATATCGCGAACCGTTCAGGCCAACTCATTGCGCGGATCCCGCGCCAGCAACTGCCCGGCCATCTCGGCCGCCGGAATCCCGTCGAACAACACACCCGCCACCGCATTCGTGATCGGCATGTCGACGCCCATCCGGCGCGCCAGTTCGCGTACCGCCTTGGCACACGGTACGCCTTCCGCCACGTGCCCCAGCTCGCGTACGATGGTGTCCAGCTGCTTGCCTTCGGCCAGCGCCAGCCCGACGCGGCGGTTGCGCGACAAATCCCCGGTGCAGGTCAGGATCAGGTCGCCCATCCCGGTCAGGCCCATGAAGGTGCCGGCATGCCCGCCCAGCGCGGTGCCGAGCCGGGTGATCTCGGCCAGGCCGCGCGTGATCAGGGCCGCGCGCGCATTCAGGCCGAGACCGAGGCCGTCGGCCGCGCCGGTGGCAATGGCCAGGATATTTTTTACGGCGCCGCCGACTTCCACGCCGACCAGGTCGTCGCAGGCATACACGCGCATATTGCCGCCATGCACCAGGCCGACCACGCGCTCGCGCAGTGCCGCCGAGGCCGAGGCCACGGTCAGCGCGCACGGCAGTCCGCGCGCCACTTCCTGGGCGAACGAGGGGCCGGACAGGGCTGCGCCGGCCACGCCGGCGCCCAGCACCTCGTGCACCACCTGGTGCGGCAACAGGCCGGTGTCGTATTCAAACCCTTTGCATAGCCAGACGATGTTCGGGATCGGGTGCCCCTTCAGCGCCTGCAGCAGCGGGCGCAGGCCGGCCACCGGACAGGCGGCGATCAGCAGCGGGGTGGTATCGGCCAATGCTGCCGCGTCGGTTACGTGGGCAATTGCGGCCTCGAAATCGGCACTGACCTGCAATCCCTCGGGAAACGGGAAACCGGGCAGGTAATCGGTGTTCTCGCGCGCCGCGGCGCTGCGTGCCATCTGCGCCGGGTTGCGCCCCCACAGCAGCACGTCGTGGCGTGCGGCCAGCGCGATCGCGACCGCGGTGCCCCAGGCGCCGGCGCCGAGGACGGTAATGTTCTGGACTGGTTTGGTGTCGTGCATGGTCATCAGATACCCCAGACGTCGGACGCCCTGACGTAGCCGCTGACGCCGTCGCGGTGGCGTACGCGCACCCACGGACCGGCTTCCGGATCGACCAGTTCGAGCAAGACATGCTTGTCGGCCGTCATGACGACCGGCGCCGCATCGTCGGGCGTCGCCCGCACCTTGGCGGAAGCGACCTTGACGATCACGTTGCGCTTGGCGGACAAGCCCTTGATTTCGGTCCAGGCCATGTCGCCGGCGGCGTCGCGCACCTTGACCCAGTCGCCGTAGCTGAGCACGACTTCGACCGGCATGCCGCTGGGGGCGACGAACAGCTTGCTGCCCTTGCTTGAGGGGGCATCGTAAAGGACCACGGAACGGACGCCGACGCTCTTGAAGTCGAAGGCACTGGCGGCGAACGACGCCAGCAGCAGACAGCTGCCGAGGATCAGGCGGGGAGAAAAACGCTTGCGGATGGACGGCATGCGGGCCTTTGGGAAGACGAAAGACGCCGAAAGGCAGGAAGGTACGCTGGGTGCCAATTGCGTTCCCTGAGGGGAACGCAATTGGCACCAAATAGACATCAATAAGATATCTACAACGAGACCTCTACAACGATATGACGGTATTACTGGTTGCCGATCGGGGTGCCGGCGGTCGCTGCCTGCTCGGCCAGGGCCTGGCTGCGCTGCTGGTAGAACACTTCGAAGTTGATCTCGGCCAGGTGGACCGGCGGGAAGCCGGCACGGGTGATCACGTCGGCGATGTTGCTGCGCAGGTAAGGATAGATGATGTTCGGGCAGCCGATGCCCAGCAGCGGATCCATCTGGTCAGCCGGGATGTTGCGGGCTTCGAAGATACCACCCTGCTTGCCTTCGACCAGGAAAGCGACCTTGTCCTTGACCTTGGCGGTCACGGTGATGGTCACGGTCGATTCGTAGATGCCATCGGCAATCGCTTCGGCGCCGACGTCCAGCGAGACCTCGATGGTCGGGGCTTCCTGCTCGAGGAAGATCGCCGGGGAATTCGGTTGTTCCAGCGACAGATCCTTCAGGTAAATACGCTGGATTTGGAATACGGGTTGCAGGTTTTCGTCAGCCATGGAACGCTTTCGTTTAATTGTAAGAAGAACAGCTGTCGCTATCCCGGATGCTCGGATGCGTGGATCAAAGCGTCGGCAATTGTATCAAAACCAATTAGGTTGCAATAGCCATTGTCAGACAACTTCCGCGCAGACAGGCGGACTGCCACGGCGCGCGCCGCGGCCCATGCAGAGCAGCCCGGCGGCGGCCCGTTCCCTTATTACATCAGGCCGCTTCGCCCTTCAGCAGCGGCTCCAGGCGGCCGGCCTGGTCGAGCGCGTACAGGTCGTCGAAGCCGCCGACGTGGGTGTCGCCCACATAGATCTGCGGTACGGTGCGGCGGCCGGTGCGCTGCATCATGATGACGCGCTGTTCCGGGTCGAGGTCGACGCGGATGCGCTCGATTTCGGTGACGCCCTTGGCTTCGAGCAGGCGCTCGGCGCGCACGCAATACGGGCAGCTGGCGGTGTGATAGAGAACGACGTGGGCTGTCATGGTAATTCCTTTCGATTATTTGGTCACGGGCAGGCCGGCGGCCGTCCAGGCTGCGATACCGCCTTCCAGGCTATAGATATCTGCAAACCCTGCGGTTTTCAACAGGCGCTCGGCCTTGGCGGCGCGGCTGCCGTTCTGGTCGACCACGATCACGGTCTTGATTTTGGCCTTGTCGAGTTCGCCGACACGGGTGCCCAAGTCTGCCAGCGGAATGTTTTTCGCGTCGCGCAGGTGGCTGGCGGCGAACTCGTCGGCAGTGCGCACATCGATCACGGCGGTGGTCTTGCCGCGGTTGATCATCTGGGTAACCTGCATGGTCGAGGCCAGGCGGCCACGCGGCGCCAGCGACGTCCAGAGCAGGGCGGCGCCGGAAATCACGGCGACCGCAACGGTGGGAAGATGGTCAAGGATGAAATTCACGAATGTTCCGTTGGTTGAACTGAATCCGCGCATTATAAAATAGAAGTTGCCAACCATTTTTCTACGAACTTTCTTTAAGTAAGAGCTTATGTACAAAATCGTATTCATGCGCCATGGCGAGTCCACCTGGAATCTCGAAAATCGTTTCACCGGCTGGACCGACGTCGATCTCACCGCCAAGGGTATCGAAGAGGCGAAAACCGCGGGCCGCCAGCTGCGCGAGGCCGGCTTCACCTTCGACCTGGCGTACACCTCGGTATTGACGCGTGCGATCCGCACCCTGTGGTTGGCCATGGACGAAATGGACATGATGTGGCTGCCGGTCAAGAACGACTGGCGCCTGAACGAGCGTCACTACGGCGCCCTGCAGGGCCTGGACAAAGCCGAGACCGCCGCCAAGTTCGGCGACGAGCAGGTGCTGGTCTGGCGCCGCAGCTACGATACCCCGCCGCCGGCCCTCGACGACAACGACGAGCGCACCTCGTTCGCGGATCCGCGCTATGCCGGCCTCGACCGTGCAAGCATTCCCCTGACCGAATGCCTGAAGGACACCGTGGCGCGCGTGATGCCGGCCTGGGACGAGGAAATCGCCCCGGCCATCCGCGCCGGCAAGAAGATCCTGATCTCGGCCCACGGCAACAGCCTGCGCGCGCTGATCAAGATGCTGGACAACATCAGCGACGCCGACATCGTCGGCCTCAACATCCCGAACGGCACCCCGCTGGTGTACGAACTGGATGCCGACCTGAAGCCGATCCGCCATTACTACCTGGGCGACCAGGACGCGATCGCCGCCAAGATGGCTGCCGTGGCCAACCAAGGGAAGGCGAAGTAAGTCTTGCGCTTCCCCGTATCACGATCCGCCGCCGGCAAGCTGCTGTGCGGCTTGATGGCGTGCGCGCTGGCCTTCGGGTCGGTGCAGGCTGCGCCGCGTCAAACCGAGCGCAGCAAGCAGAAGGCGGCCGCCGAAGCCTCGCGCGCCGCCATCCAGCAAAAACTCGGCGTGCTGAAAAAGGACATCAGCCGCACCGAGAGCGAAAAGGAAGACGCCGCCGACGAGCTGTCCGCATCCGAGGAAAAAATCTCGGACGCCACCCGCGCGCTGCGCGAACTGGCCGAAGAACAGGCTGCCACCAATACCAAGCTGAAAGACCTGGCCAACGAGCAGGAGCGTCTGGCCACGACCATCGCATCCCAGAAGCAGCAACTGACCAAGATGCTGCGAGAACATTACGTGGCGGGCAACGAAGACCGCATCAAGCTACTGCTGTCGGGTGACAACCCGAACCGGATCAACCGCGACCTGCAAATGATGGCCTACGTATCGCAGGCCCAGGCCAAGCTGTTGACTTCGCTGCGCGGCAACCTGGCCGCGGTCGAGGCCAACCACGCATCGACCCAGAATGCCAAGGACGAACTCGAAGAGATCGCCGGCGAGCAGCGCGACCAGAAGGCGCTGCTGGAAAAGGAAAAGGCGAAACGCGCCACCCTGCTGGCCAACCTGTCGAGCAAGCTGGTCAACCAGCGCAAGCAGGCCAGCAGCCTGGAGCGCGACGAACAGCGCATGAGCGGCCTGGTCGACGAGCTGACCCGCATCATCCGCGAACAGGAAATCGCCGCCGCCGCCGAGCGCAAGCGCCAGCAGGCCTTGGCCGAGGCGCGCGCCAAGGCCGCCGCCGAAGCCAAGGCGCGCGCGCTGGCGCGTGCCAAGGCGCTGCAGGCGGAGCGCGAGCGCCTGGCCCGCGAAGCGGCCAGGACCGGCAAGCCGGCGAAACCGCTGCCGGTGCCGGAAGAACCGAAGGTGGCGGCCGAGCCGGCGCCGGAAGAGAAAGCGCCGCCGCCGCAGCGCCGCGCCGATACCGCGCTGGCCTCGAACCTGCCGAGCGGCGCCTTCGAAAGCCTGCGCGGCCGCATGCCGGCGCCGGTCGCCGGCCGCGTCGCCGCCCGCTTCGGCACCAAGCGCGCCGACGGCCCGGCCTGGCGCGGCGTGTTCGTCAAGGCGCCGCAGGGCACCGACGTGCGCGCGGTCGCGCCCGGCCGCATCGCCTACGCGCGCGGCATGCGCGGCTGGGGCAATGTGATCATCATCAACCATGGCGGCGAATACCTGTCGATCTACGGTTTCAACGAGACGCTGCTCAAGCACGAAGGCGATACCGTGAAGGCGGGCGACGTCATTGCCAGTGCCGGGAATACCGGCGGCAACGAGGAATCGGGGCTATACTTCGAGCTCAGGCATCTGGGCAAGCCGATCGACCCGGCCGGCTGGGTCAACTTCTAGGAAGCACATGGGTAACAAACTCAAGAACCTTGGCCTGATCGGCATCGGCATGGTCGCCGGCGTGGCTGCGACCGCGCAGTTCTCGGCGTTCGCACAAAAGGCTGCGGAATCGCCGCTGCCCCTGGACGAACTGCGCCAGCTGGCCGACGTGTACGGCCTGATCAAGAGCGACTACGTCGAAAAGGTCGACGACAAGAAACTGCTGTCGGACGCCATCGCCGGCATGGTCGCCTCGCTCGATCCGCACTCGGTCTACCTCGACCAGAAGGACTTCGCCGAGATGCAGGAAGAGGTCGAGGGCAAATTCGTCGGCGTCGGCGTCGAAGTCGCGATGGAGGACGGCTACATCAAGATCGTGACCCCGATCGAGGACACGCCCGCCTACCGCGCCGGCATCAAGGCCGGCGACCTGATCACCCGTATCGACAACGTGCCGGTCAAGGGCCTGTCGCTGGACGACGCCATCAAGCGCATGCGCGGCGAGGCGCACAGCAAGGTGATGCTGACCATCGCCCGCCGCGGCGCCGACGCGCCCTGGGTGGTGCCGGTCGAGCGCGAGGAAATCAAGGTCGCCAGCGTCAAGGGCAAGATCGTCGAGCCGGGCTACGCCTGGCTGCGCATCAGCCAGTTCCAGGAAGAGACCGTGGACGAGCTGGCCGCCAAGATCAAGGAGCTGTATGCCCAGAACCCGGCGATCAAGGGCCTGGTGCTGGACCTGCGCAACGATCCGGGCGGCTTGCTGCCGAGCGCGATCGGCGTCTCCGCCGCCTTCCTGCCGCACAACGACGTCATCGTCTCGACCAAGGGCCAGCTGGCCGAATCGAACGCGAGCTTCTACGGCCGGCGCGAATTCTATGCGATGAAGCCGGGCGCCGATCCGCTCTCGACATTGCCGGCCGCCCTGAAAACCGTGCCGATGGTGGTGCTGGTGAACACCGGCTCGGCCTCGGCCTCGGAAATCGTGGCCGGCGCGCTGCAGGACTACAAGCGCGCCATCGTGCTGGGCAGCCAGACCTTCGGCAAGGGCTCGGTGCAGACGCTGCGCCAGCTGACCGAAGACACCGCCGTCAAACTCACCACGGCGCGCTACTACACGCCGAAAGGCCGCTCGATCCAGGCGCTCGGCATCGTGCCCGACCTGAAAGTCGACGAGACCGCGGAAGGCGACGGCCTGAACGCGATGCAGGTGCGTGAAGCCGATCTCGACCATCACCTGGTCAACGAGGGCGACAAGGCCGTCACGGTATCGACCGCCGCAGCCTCCGCCGCCAAGGCCAAAGCGCGGCGCGACGAGCTGGAAGAAGAGCAGCGCGCACTGGCCCTGCTGAAGAATGCCAAGCCGCTCGAGTTCGGCGGCAAGGACGATTTCCAGCTGGCGCAAGCCATCAACCACTTCAAGGGCTTGCCGGTACGCCTGGCGAAAGTGGATGCGGACAGCGACAAGGCGGCGCCGGCGCAGTTGCCGGGCGGAGAGCAGAAGCCACCCGAGCTCAAGGGCGCGCCGAAAAAATAATGCACGACCAGCAACTGCTGCGCTATTCGCGCCATATCCTGCTCGACGAGATCGGCATCGAAGGCCAGCAGCGCATGCTCGACGCGCATGCGCTGGTCATCGGCGCCGGCGGCCTCGGCTCGCCGGCCGCCATGTACCTGGCCGCCAGCGGCCTCGGCCGCATCACGCTGGTCGACGACGACACGGTCGATCTGACCAACCTGCAGCGCCAGGTGATGCACACGACGGCACGCGTCGGCCAGCCGAAGGTCGAGTCAGGCCGTGAAGCCCTGTTGCAGATCAATCCCGACATCGCCGTGGTGGCCTTGCGCGAACGCGTGGGGCCGGCACGCCTGGCGGAACTCGTGGCAAGTGCCACTGTCGTACTCGACTGCAGCGACAATTTCGCGACCCGCCATGCGGTCAACCGCGCCTGCGTCGCCGCCGGGGTGCCGCTGGTGGCCGGCGCCGTGATCCGCTTCGACGGCCAACTGTCGGTCTACGACATGCGCGATCCGGCGTCGCCCTGCTACGCCTGCCTGTTCCCGCCGGACAGCCGGTTCGAAGACGTTGCCTGCAGCACGATGGGCGTGTTCGCACCCCTGGTCGGCGTCGTCGGCGCCGTGCAGGCCGCCGAAGCGCTGAAGCTGGTGGTCGGCATCGCGCCGTCGCTGGCCGGGCGCCTGCAGATGCTGGATGGCCGGGCCATGGAATGGAGCGAGGTGAGGGTGGCGCGCAATCCCGCCTGTCCGGTGTGCGCGGGCCGCCCCGCCCCGTGCAGCGACCGATAAAGGTGTCATTCATGACCGCCTGCCTTACAATTGGAAAAGCTTGTAAGGTGGTCTTTGCCAGTCAAACCGACTTATACTAGATCGTTTTTACCGACTCTTATCCATAGATTGAGCCATATGCAAAATGTTTCGCAACGCCTGAAGGGCCAGCGCCGCCAGCGCGGCTTCACCCTCGTCGAGATCATGGTGGTCGTGGTCATCATCGGTATCCTCGGCGCCCTGGTCGTGCCCAAGCTGCTGGGCCGTACCGGCGAGTCGCGCGTGACTGCCGCCCGCGTCGATATCTCGACCCTGATGTCGGCCCTGAAACTGTACAAGCTCGACAACCAGCGCTACCCGACCACCGAACAGGGCTTGCAGGCACTGATCCAGAAGCCGACCACCGGCCCGGCCGCCAATGGCTGGAAGGAAGGCGGCTACGTCGAACGCCTGCCGAAAGACCCGTGGGGCAATGCTTACCAATACCTGTCGCCGGGCATCCATGGCGGCGAAGTCGAGATCATGTCGTACGGCGCCGATGGCCAGCCGGGCGGTACCGGCGAAGATGCCGACGTCGGTTCCTGGGACAACAAGTAAACAAGCGAGCGAGGAGCGCTTATCCCGATGACCACGCGCGCGCGCGGGCTATTGCGCCGGAAAGGCGCGCTTTCCCCAGGGTCGCCTGCCCCAGGATTGCCTGCCGGCGGCTTTACCCTGGTGGAAATCATGGTCGTGATGGTCATCATCGGCATCACGCTGGGACTGGTATCGATCAACGCCATCCCGAGTCCGCGCCAGGACCTGCAGGACGAGGCGCGCCGCCTGTCCCTGCTGCTGCAGCTGGCGCGCGACGAGGCGATCGTGCGCAACCGCCCGGTCACCTTCGAAGCCACGCCCGAGCGCTACCACTTCCTGGTGCGTAACGAAACGCGCTGGGATCCGATCACCAGCGACGACCTGCTGCGCGAGCGCGACTTCCGCAATGCGCCGCTGACCCTGCTGCTGGAACCGGGCAGCGCCGGCACCGCCAATCCATTGCGCATCACCTTCGGCCGCGAACCGGTCGACAAACCGTTCCTGCTGACCCTGGCCAGCGGCGACATCCGCGTCGCGATCCGGGCCGACGGCGTCGGTCATTTCACGGTCGAATGAGCTTATGAATCTGCGTATTCCATCGCGGCAGCGCGGCTTCACCCTGCTCGAAGTGCTGGTGGCGCTGGTCATCGTCGGCACCGCGCTAGGCGCCGGCCTGCGCGCGGTCGGCAGCCTGAGCACGAACAGCGCCGGCCTGCGCACGGCGATGATGGCGACCTGGTCGGCCGAGAACCGCCTGGTGCAGATCCGCCTGAGCCGGCAATTCCTGGAGATCGGCAAGCGCAGCTTCGACTGCCCGCAAGGCGACCTGCACCTGGTGTGCCAGGAAGAAGTCTTTTCCAGCCCGAATCCGCGTGTGCGCCGGGTCGAGGTGTCGGTGTTCGACATCGCCAACCCGAACCGGCGCATCGTCAAGCTGGTGCAAGTGGTGCTGAGGCGGGCATGAGGCGCATGGTCCGCCGGCGCGGCTTCACCCTGGTCGAACTGCTGGTCGCGATCAGCATCCTGGCGATCGTCGCCGTGCTCGGCTGGCGCGGCCTGGACAGCATCATGCGCGCCCGTTCCTCGCTCACCACGCAGATGGAAGTCACGCGCGGCATGCAGCTCGCCTTTGCCCAGCTGCAGAGCGACTGCGAGCACATCACCCGTCCCGAGGTCCTCAACGGGCGGCCCTACCTGTTGATCGGCAACGACCGCATCACCATGGTGCGCGACGTGTTCACGGAAAACCAGCCGTCGCGCCTGCAGGTGGTGGCTTACCGCATCGTCAACGGCACCCTGATGCGGCGCGAATCGAACGTCACCCGCGACCTGGCCGAGCTCGACGCCCTGTGGCAGGCCTCCACCAGCGACACCGACACCGGTGGCGCCGTGGCGCTGCAGGGCGGCGTCGCCGCCATGCAGGTGCTGGTGTGGCAGAACGACGGCTGGCGCCAGGCGGTCGCGACGATCAATACCGTGGCGCAGAGTGCGACCGGGGTGTCGCAGGAAGCGACCGGCCTGCAGGTCGCCTTGCAGCAGCAGGGGCAGGAAGTACCGCTGAGCAAATTCTTCCTGGTAGGAGAGCCGTGATGCCGGCACGATCGATGCAGCGCCGCTGGCGCCAGCGCGGGGTGGCGGTGATCACCGCACTGCTGCTGACCACGCTGGCGGTGGCCATCGTGGCCAGCCTGTTCTGGCAGCAGCAGGTGCAGGTGCGCTCGATGGAAAACCAGCGCTTGCACCTGCAGACCAAGTGGATCCTGCGCGGCGCGCTCGACTACACATCCCTGATCCTGGACACGTTCAGAGGTGGCTATAACAGCCTCGACCAGGCGTGGGCGCTGCCGGTGGCCGAAACCCGGCTCGACCAATATATTGAGCGCGAGCGGGTCGCGGGCGAAAATTTCGACGCGACCTTGTCCGGCAATGTTACGGACGCGTCGGCGCGTTACAATTTACGCAATCTGGCTAATGCCAACGGGCCGGTACAGGAGCAGGTCGCGCTGTTCTCGAACCTGCTGCGCATCCTGCAGATGCAGCAGTCCCTGGCCGACCGGGTCGCGGAGTACGTGGCCGCCACGCTGCCGCCGGTGGCAGCGCCGGCGGATGGGCCGACAACGACGACGCCAACGCAGCGGCGCAGTACGGTCAGCGGCAAGCCAATCAGCCTGCTGCAGGTGGACGATCTGCTGGCGGTGCCCGGTGTCACGCAGGAAATGATCGAACGCCTGCGGCCTTTCGTGATTGTGCTGCCGTCTGGCAATACGTTAACGAAGGTGAATGCGAATACGGCGCCGCCGGAGCTGCTGGCGGCATTGGTCTCGAATATGTCGGTGTCGGAAGCGAATACGCTGGTGGCGCAGCGCAAGCAGGCGCCGTGGAAGAACAAAGGCGATTTTGAACTTGCATTGGGCGGACGTAAGGTGAGCGCGGCCGATTCGGTGGATGTGACAAGCGAATGGTTCCTGGTCGACAGCCGCATCCGGCTCGACCGCGCCGCGCTGGATGCGCAGTCGCTGATCTACCGGCCGTCGATGCCGGTCGCCGGCGGCACCCGCGTGATGTGGACCCGCGAGAACTAACAAGAAAGCGAGACGGTTTGACTACACTCTATATCCGGCACCCGGCCCGCGCCGAAGGCGAACATGCGCTGAGCCGCTTCGCCCTCGTCAACGACGGCGGTGTCATCGAGCAGCAGGGCGAAGGCCCGCTGCGCAACCTGGGCGACCTGGTCGGCACCGCGCGCCGGGTCGTGCTGCTGCTGGCCGGCGCCGACGTCTCCCTGCTGTCGGTGCAGGCGCCCCCGCTGACGGGCGCACGCCTGAAGGCGGCGCTGCCGGCCCTGGTCGAGGAGCACATCCTGGGCGATCCCGAGGATTCGGTGCTGGTGGCCGCACCCGAGCAGCCCGACGGCACCCGTCCGATCGCCGTGGCCGACCGCGACTGGCTGCAAGCCATCGTGCGCGCGCTGCTGGCCCAGGGCGCGCGCGCGGTCGCCGCCATCCCCGCCCAGCTGTGCCTGCCGCTGCAGCCGGGCAGCGTGTCGGCCGCCGTCGACGGCGTTGAGCTGACCCTGAGGCAAGGCCTGTTCCAGGGCTTCGGCCTGGCCCTTGAAGCGGTTCCGGCCGTTGTGCTGCAGACCGCGCGCGCCTTCAGCGGCGACGCCCCGCTGGTGCTGTACGTGCCGCGCGCCCTGTTCGGCGAATACCAGGTGCTGGCCCAGGAAGCCGGACCCGGCATCACGCTCGAGACCGACGACTGGGCGCACTGGATCGCCGCCTCGCGCAGCACCGCGCTCGACCTGGTCAGCGGCCTGGGCGCGGCCGGCGCCCCGGCGCGCGACTGGCGCCGCTGGCGCTGGCCGCTGCGCCTGATCCTGCTGGCGCTGGCGATCAACATCATCGGCCTGAATCTCGACTGGCTGCGCCTGAAGCGCGAAGCCGCCACCGTGCAGCAGTCGATGACCCAGACCTTCCGCCAGGTGTACCCGCGCGACCCGGTGGTCGATCCGGTGATCCAGATGCGCCAGAACATGGCGCGTGCGCGCGCCGGCACCGGCGAGCTGTCGCCCGACGAATTCACTTACCTGGCGGCGGCGTTCGGCGAAGCTGCACGTGCCACCGGACGCGAACCCGGCATTGCATCAATCGAATACCGCGAACGCGCGCTGTCGGTCAAAGTCAAACCAGGAACGGCCGACCCCGGCTTGATCGGGCCACTGCGCACGGCCCTGGCCGCGCGCGCGCTGACCCTCGACACCACCACGCCGGGCACCTGGGTCATCCGCAGCGGCGGACGCAGTAGCGGCACCGGAAATACCGCAGGCAGTACAGGAGCCACGCAATGAGCCTTGCCACCACCATCGCCCAGTACCGCGAGCGCGCCAACGCGCTCTGGCTCGCGCGCACCGAGCAGGAGCGCCGCTTCCTGACCGTGGGCGGCGCCGTCGTGCTGCTGGCCGTCCTGTACCTGCTGCTGGTCGATCCGGCGGTCGAAGGCCGTGCCATGCTGCGCCGCCAGTTGCCGCAGCTGCGCCTGCAGGCGGCCGAACTGCAGGCCATGGCCCAGGAAGCCGGCGCGCTGGCGCGCGCGCCCGCGACCCAGATCCCGCCGATCACGCGCGAAGCCGTCGACACCAGCCTGAACAGCCGCGGCCTGAAGCCGCAATCGCTGGCGATGACCGGCGAATACATCAAGCTGCAGCTGAATAACGTGCCGTTCGCCGGCCTCGCCAACTGGCTCGACGAGCAGCGCCGTGCCAACCGGGTGCTGGTGCAGGACGCCACCGTCACCGCGTTACCCACGGCCGGCCAGGTCGATGCCAGCCTGACGCTGCGGCAGAACACCGGCGCGGCCCAATGAAGCGGGCCGTACTGTGGGGTGTGCTGGCCGCGCTGGCGGTGGCCGTCACGATCCTGGCGTTCCTGCCGGCCGCGTGGCTGGGACCGATGGTCGAGCGCCAGACCGGCGGCCGTTTGACTCTGGGGGATGCGCAGGGTACGCTGTGGCGCGGCTCAGCCTTCGTGGGTGGCGCGCCGGGCGAGGGCGGGGCGGTCACGCCGCTGCTGCCGGGCCGCTTCAACTGGCGCCTGTCGCCGCTGGTACTGTTCGGCCAGGTCAGCATGGACCTCGCCAACGGCGAGGCCCTGGCGCAGCCGGTGCGCATCAGCGGCAGCTGGTCGCAGTGGCAGGTCAGCGCCGGCGAACTGCTGCTGCCGGCCGAAGGTTTGTCCGGCCTGGGTGCGCCGCTGAACACGCTGGCGCCGTCGGGCACCATCAAGCTGTCCTGGAATCTGCTGGATATCGCGCGCCAGGGCCAGGCGGTGGCGGTGAGCTGGCGTACGGTGCTGTCCATGAGCGACATGGGATCGCGCATCAGCCCGATCAAACCGCTGGGCAGCTACGAGATGGCGATGGACTGGCGCGGCCAGCAAGCCGACGTCGACCTGCGGACGATAAAAGGTGCGCTGCTGCTGTCGGGCAAGGGGGCGCTGGAGAATGGGCGACTGCGCTTTTCCGGCCAGGCGTCGGCGGCGGATGGATACGAAAACACGCTGGGCAACCTGCTCAACCTGCTGGGCCAGCGACAGACGGTGAACGGCAAGAACATAATCGCGTTAGAGTTCAGATGATGAAAAAAAATCAACG
>JAKOOD010000298.1 GCA_022701635.1 Burkholderiaceae bacterium
GGCGGCGTTCGGCCGCCATCAGCTCGAGACCGGCCGGCTCGCCGGCGGCGTCGCCATCCTCGTTACGACGCAGCAGGCGGTGCAGGCGGCTGCGCAGCTCGGCGGCTTCATACGGTTTGCGGACAAAGGCGTCGGCGCCGGCTTCGAGCCCGCGCACGATATCCTGCAGCGTGCTCAGTTGGGTCAGCAGCAGGATCGGGATGGCCGCGTAGCCAGGATCATTCTTCAGCGTGCGGCACAGGGTAAAGCCATCCATCCCGGGCATCGCGATGTCGCTGACGATCAGGTCGGGCCGGCGCTGCCGCAACCGGGCCAGCGCGTCGAGGCCGTCGACGGCGATCTCGACTTCCCAGCCGGCTTCCTGGTTCAGCATGCGGGCCAGATACTGGGCCTGGGTCGGGCTATCCTCAACCGCCAGGACGCGGATGATCCCGGAAATTGCCTTGTCTTGCTTAGTTGTCATTGCCGGATCACCGATGAACTCGCGCCACGCGGAATGACTCAGCGCGATAACTTGCAATCATGATACCTAGTATGCCTACACCATCATGTTTACAAAGATGCTGACAAGACAACATACTTGTATTGACGATGTCGATCTGGATGAGTTGCCTCTGCGCTGCCACGCTTCCCGCAAGCGACGCCTGTCGACGGTGACCGCGCGGAACGTCATGAATCCGATGCATACTGTAACGAATCGAATGACATGACGTCCAGCATCTGTTGCGGCAAATCAACAATGTGTGGTCGAATGTGACACGATCAGCCGGCGAGGCCGTGTTGCATCGCGTAGCGGATCAAAGCCGCATTCGAAGACAGACCCATTTTTCGGAAAATGCGGCTGCGGTACGTGTTGACGGAGCTGATGCTGATACCGAGCTCGGCGGCCACCTGCTTGATCTGGAGCCCGGAACCGATCAGGGCAACGATTTCGCCTTCGCGCGCCGTGAGGCTGTGATGCGCCGGGCGCGGCGACGGACAGGCGGCCTCGCGCGCCAGCAGTTCGCTGACGCGCGCGCCCAGGTAGGCCCCGCCCTGCGCAACGCGGCGCACGGCGTCGGTCAATTCGACCGCTGCGGCGGCCTTCGAGACGTAGCCGAGCGCACCGGCACGCAGGGCCGCCAATGCATAGCGCTCCTCCGGGTGCATGCTGAGCATGACCACGCGCAAGCTGGGGAAATGGCGCCGCAGCGCGGCAAGTCCATCGAGCCCGTCACAGTCGGGCAGGCTGATGTCGAGCACGAGCACGTCGGGCCGCACCTGTGCGATCAACGCGAGGACCTGCTTCAGGTCTGATGCCTCGCCGACAATTTTGAGGTCGGCGCTGTGCCTGACGATCTTCTTGATTCCCTCGCGAATCAATTCGTGATCGTCGGCGATGACTAACCTGATCAAAATGCTTCCTTCTTACATTCACGCTGGTATGTCAGCGAACGGGGCGCATTCTTTCATCTGTCGACTGACATTGCAAACATAATTATTCATGACTTAACAATTGTAATACTCTGCCTGGTAACTCCTGGACATAAAAATTCATGCACGAAAGGTTCTCATGGCATGCTTTGGGCTACAATGACGCCTCCGCCGGACGTCAGCGTACCGGTGGACCATCCATGAACGAAGGCTGTCCATCGTCCGCTGCCGACCCGGCGCGCACATGGCGCATACGGCAGCCGTACAGATGCCTATGAAATCTTTCTCGATTCTGGCGCTGGCCCTGGCCAGTGCCGCCGGCAGCGCCGCTGCCGCGCCCGACGACATCGGCGACAGCGCACCGTCGTCCACCTACTTCACCCAGGCACCGTCCAAGCCGATCCCGGAGGGCAGCAACTGGTACACCTCGGCCGAACTCGGCGCCATCAGCACCAGCGGCAATACCAGCGGCACCTCGGTGACCGGCAAGGTCGACGCGCGCCACGAAATGAGCAACTGGAGCAACGAGTACATCTTCAGCGGCTATTTCAAGGAGGACGAGATCGACAACGGCGACGGTACCCGCAGCCGCACGCGCTCGGCCCAGCGCTACTCGGTCTCGGCCAAGGCGGCCTACAAGCTGCTGCAAGACGGCAACCGTGCCTTCCTGCTCGGCTCCCACGTCAGCGACAAATTCGGCGCCGATACCCGCTATTCCAGCCTGTCGGTCGGCTACGGCACCCAGATGCTGCGGCGCGAAGACCGCACGGTCGACGTCGAAATCGGTCCCGGCGTGTTCCATGGCGTGACCTCGGAATCGCGTGTCGAATCCGGGCTGACGGTGCGCGGCGCCGCCCAGCTGCGCTGGCGCGTGAGTCCATCGGCGGCATTCAGCCAGACCGTGAGCGTGGAGCGCGGCACCTCGAACATGCACTCGGTGGCCGAGACGTCGCTCAGCACCAAGATCAACGGCACGATGCAGATGAAGGCGGCGTTCAGTGCGCGCAATGACACGAATGTGCCGGATGAGAAGAAGAATACCGATACGCAGACGTCGTTGACGCTGGTGTATTCCTTCTGAGTCGACTGACGCCTGATCGTCAATCCATCAACGCCGTCCCCGCCTGCGCGGGGACGGCGTCAACGCAGTGCTACATTACTTCTTCAGCAGGACCTGGCCCTTCAGCTGGATGGTGCCCTTGCCGGTCGCCATGTCTTCGCCGCCCAGCAGTGCGCCACCGCCGGTTGCCTTGAAGTAGCGGCCGGTACCACCGGTGATCTGGAAGCTCGCATTGCTGAAGACGTAGTTGGTGCCTTCGCCGGTCGGCACGAACTGGCCGCTGTACGATGCGAACAGCATCTCACCGGTCAGCGTGGTGATCAGGAAGCGGCCGTCGCTGAAGGTGAACGAGGTGCCGCTCGGGGTGATGCAGTCGCTCGACAGGAAGCTTACCTTGCCCAGCACATTGCTGTCGCCGAAGCCCAGGATGGTGCCGCCGAATTTCGACGCGCAACGCAGCGATGGGCCAGGGATTTCCTGCAGCGTGCCGTTCAGCTCCAGATCCTGATAGCTCGACTGGCCGGCGGTAGCGGACAGGGCGGCGGACATCAGGACGGATGCGGTGGCGATACGCAGGACGGTTTTGAGCATGGTGCTTCTCCGAAATATTGAAAGAGGCCAAATAGTATCTTTTTTGAATCCGGAACAGCGCACAAATAAGTTTTTTTGTTGAAATTTTAAGACACTCTGACGCCTATTGTTAATATGAAGGCAACTTAGCTTGATATGAAGCCAGCATACATGCTGCGCCGGAGGCATGGCCTCCGTGCAGCAGCATGTCCCTCCTCAGGGTGCGGCCGCTACCCTACCTTGCTTCGACGGACCAGCCAGCGCCAGCGCGATCAGGCTCAGCAACGCGGCGGCGCTCAGGTACCAGCCGACGTAATGCAGGCCATAGGTTTTCGCCAGCCAGGTCGCGATGTAGGGTGCCAGCGAGGCACCCAGGATGCCGGCCAGGTTGAAGGTGAGCGAGGCGCCGGTATACCGCACCTCGGCCGGGAACATTTCCGACAGTAAGGTGCCGAGCGGTCCGTAGGTCATGCCGATCAGGCACTGCCCGATCACCATGAAGGCCACCACGCCGGCCAGCTTGCCGCTGCCGAACAGCGGACCGAACGCCAGGCCGAAGACCGCGATCGCGACCGAGACCAGGATCATCGCGGTACGCCGGCCATGCCGATCGGCCAGCACCGCGGCCAGCGGGATCGTCAGCCCGAAGAACACGATCGCGATCAGCTGCAGCACCAGGAACTGCTGGCGCGAGTAACCGAGCGCGGTGGTGCCCCAGCTCAGCGTGAACACGGTCATCAGGTAGAAGATGACGAAGGTCGCCATCGCGGCCAGCGTGCCCAGTATCAGCGGACGCGTGTGGTCGCGCAGCACGGCCACCACCGGCAGCTTGACCCGCTCGTTACGGTCGAGCACCGCCTGGAAGGCCGGCGTCTCGGTGATTTTCAGGCGCACGTACAGGCCGATGAGCACCAGCAGTGCACTCGACAGGAAGGGAATGCGCCAGCCATAGGCGAAGAAGTCGGCGTCGCTCATCAGCTGCGACAGCAGCAGGAAGATGCCGCCCGACAGGAAAAACCCGATCGGCGCGCCCAGCTGCGGGAACATGCCGTACCAGGCACGCTTGCCCGGCGGCGCGTTCTCGGTGGCCAGCAGCACCGCCCCACCCCACTCGCCGCCCAGGCCCAGCCCCTGGCCGAAGCGGCACAGCGCCAGCAGCAGCGGCGCCAGGGTGCCGATGGTGGCATAGGTCGGCAGCAGGCCGATCACGACGGTGGATACGCCCATGGTCAGCAGCGCCGCCACCAGCGTGGCCTTGCGCCCGATACGGTCGCCGAAGTGGCCGAACACGGCCGAGCCGATCGGGCGCGCGAAGAACGCGATGGCGAAGGTGGCCAGCGACGACAGCGTGGCCGCGGCCGGGTCGGCGGCCGGGAAGAACAGCTTCGGGAACACCAGCACCGCGGCGGTGGCGTAGATATAGAAGTCGAAGAATTCGATCGTGGTGCCGATCAGGCTGGCGAACAGGACGGTCGCCGGGCGGTTGGTGGCGCTGCCTGCGCTCGGGGGCGGCTG
>JAKOOD010000328.1 GCA_022701635.1 Burkholderiaceae bacterium
ATATTAAAAATAACAATGTAGTTTATAAAATTATACAAATAGTTTCCTGTTGGAACTTTTGACGAAAATGCGTACTATGTGGCTTGTTCGATGCACCTCCCAGCTCAACAATGCACCAAAACCCAGCGATTTCGTCTTCCTACACGTCCAAGCGGCGCCAGACCCAGAGCATGGCTTTGCCCAGGCGTTTTTATCTGCCGCGTTGCCTCGGCCTGAGCATGGGTTTCCTGGCGGTCTTCTTCAGCCTGTCGGCGCCACACCATGGACGGCTGGTGCTTGGGGTATTGATCAGCTACTGTTTTTTGTGGCCACACCTGGCCTACCAGCTCGCCAGGTCCAGCGTGCGCCCCATCGACACCGAGCGTCGCAGCATGCTGGTCGACGCTTTCATGGCGGGGCTTTTTGCCGGTGTCATGGGTTTCAATCCGATTCCTTCGGTGTGCATCCTCATCATGGTCACCATGAACAACATGGCGATGGGCGGTCCGCGTTTCATGGGGCGGGGAGTGGCCGCAAGCCTGCTGGGTGCGGGCGTGATTTATCTTGCGCTCGGCACACCTTTCCATGACGGGTTGAGCCGCGCGCAAATTGCGGCTTGCCTGCCTTTGCTGGTGCTGTACCCCTTATCGTTGGGATACGTTGCCTACCTTACGGCGATCCAGCTCACCAAGCACAAGAATCAACTGCGCGACATGAGCCGGACCGATTCCCTGACGGGACTGACCAACCGTGCTGCGTTCAACGAGATACTCGACGATTGGGTGAGAGCGCCGGGTAACGATGTCCATCGCAGCGTGGTTGCGCTGGTCGACGTCGACCGCTTCAAGGACATCAACGACAGATTCGGCCATATCGCCGGCGACCGGGCGCTTCAAAAAATCGCCCGCATCATGTCTTCCTGCGTCAGGGAACAGGACACGGTTGCGCGTTACGGCGGTGACGAGTTTTGCGTCATTCTGCGCAATATCGGCAAGGTAGACGCCGCACGTGTTTTTGAAAGCATGTGTGCACTCGTACAGCCGGGTAAGGATACCCAGGACGACATACCGGTACCTACCTTGAGCATCGGCGCGGCCATGTACAGTCCGGAGGGCCGTACAAGCGCGATGTGGATTCATATGGCGGACGAAGCCATGTATGAAGCGAAGAAGGGCGGACGTAACCAGGTATTTTTTGCGGCCTGATCCTGGGCTGCGCAAGAATGCGTCTGGCCAAGTAATTTGCGGCTTGGACAGGTCAGTAGGCCGTTGACGGCGGCTTCTTGCCCTGGCGGCGACGGTCCACATTGCCCAGTACGCTTTTACAAGTTTCCAGGAAACGGCGCGCCACTGATTCGGTATTGTTGTCGCGCGCTAGTTGCAGGCCACCTTTGCCAAGGCGTTCGGCAAGCGCATCGTCTTCCAGAATGCGCTTGACCGCCGCAGCAATGTCATTCACATCGTTACCATCGACCAGTAGGCCGCTCTCATTGTGAATGACCGCTTCGACGGCGCCACCGGCCCTGCCACCGATGACTGGTTTGCCACATGCGTTTGCTTCCCGAAATACCAACCCGAAACCTTCGGTATCGCCGTTTTCCAGCGTGCGGTTGGGCATTAGGAACACATCGCACAGGCGCAGGTAGTCGATCAGGTCGGCATCGCTGACCTGACCTACCAATGTGACGTCTTGTGATAGTCCCTCGGATGCAATAAGTTGCTCGAGTTCCGGGCGTAATTGACCATCGCCGATAATCAGATAATGCGTATTTGGACAATCATGCAATACGCGTTTGAATGCCAGCACCGCTTTGTCAATCCCTTTGCGCGCCACCAGACGGCCGACCGTGACAACGATTTTTTTACCAGTCAGCCCATGTTTGATAATCATTTCCTCACTGCGCGTACCCGGCGCGAACCGCATGGTATCGACGCCATTTTGTATCAGCGCAATCGATTCCATCTTCACGTGCATCAAGCCGGTCAATGCTTCTCGAGTAAAAGCGCTGACAGCCACGATCTTGTCTGCACACTGAAGATATTGCTGGCGCTTATTGCCGGAAAAGCGTCCGCCGCTGACGGTGGTGATTTCTTCGCCATGCACATACATAATCACCTTAACGCCGAACAGTTTTCGCAGCGTCATCGCAAGCCAACTGCCGGTTCCTAATTCGCCCACGCACACGACATTAATACCGTGCATTTTCACGATGCGTGCGGCAGCCAGCAGTGCCCGGCTATAAACTGGAACGTCCTGGAACAGCAGGCGGTACACGGAGATCAGGGTATTGGCGGGCGGCGGTAGAATGCGCGGGCGCAGAAAGTCGATCCGGTCGATCGGATAAGAGGCCTGCATGTCATGCGCCTCCCACCCCGGCACCGGCATGTTGTCGATGTAG
Source organism: Burkholderiaceae bacterium (assembly GCA_022701635.1). Classification (GTDB taxonomy): domain Bacteria; phylum Pseudomonadota; class Gammaproteobacteria; order Burkholderiales; family Burkholderiaceae_D; genus Telluria; species Telluria phyllosphaerae. The sequence continues at coordinate 2,378 of JAKOOD010000328.1, forward strand.
TTTCTTTTCGCGGTCAATACGCGCATGCTTCCAATCGGCATGGATTGGCACAGGTTGTCGTAGACCACGGCCGACCCGCCGTGAATAGGCGGGAACATGCTGGCAATCAGAAGGCACCGTACGTCGACGCCGATGCTAGCGCCCTGTGCACCTCCCATGGTATCGGAAAAGGTCGACAATACGGGATGGCTGTCTTCATTTATTGACGGCGACTCTTTACAGGGGACGCTTGCAGACTTTGTGGTCATCAGATCAGATCGGTTGTCCGGCATTACTATTTCTTTGTTTACCTTTATTTTATTGCATTATCATAATTACAGTGAGAAAATATTTATAATATTATATTGAACGCCTGATGTGGTTGGGCTCATGCGATGAAAATTCTGACTTTCACGACACTGTTTCCAAACGCAGCGAAACCGCATCACGGTATTTTTACCGAGACCACATTGCGGCACCAGTTGGCGACCGGGGAGATTCAAGCCAAGGTGGTGGCCCCTGTTCCATGGTTCCCGTTCACGCACCGCATGTTTGCGCAATATGGCACGATGGCCAGGGCGCCCGAGGTCGAAACGCGGATCGGTGTGGAGGTCTTCCATCCGCGCTATGCAGTCGTGCCAAAGATGGGAATGCTCATCACGCCATTCAGCCTTGCCCATGCAGCCAAGGCCGAGATTGGGCGTCTGCTGGATGAGGGCTATGATTTCGATGTAATCGACGCCCATTATTTTTATCCGGACGGCGTGGCGGCAATCATGCTCGGCAGGTACTTTTCCAAACCGGTTGTGATATCCGCGCTGGGCACCGATATCAACCTGATCCCACGCTACCCCGTCAGTCGCCGCATGATCCGTTGGGCCGGCGCGCATTCGGCCGGTATGATCGCGGTATGCGAAGCATTGCGCACCGAGATGATCGGCCTGGGCATGGATGGCGAGCGCATCACGACGCTGCGTAATGGCGTCGATCTCGACTTGTTCCGCCCAATCGATCGTGACGCAATGCGCAAGACACTGAGCCTCGACGGGTTTGTCCTGTTATCCGTCGGGCATCTCGATCCACGCAAGGGACATGATTTCGTGATTTCGGCGTTGCCGGCGCTACCTGACGTACGGCTGCTGATCGTCGGGAGTGGACCGGACCTGAAAAAGCTGCAAAAGCTGGCACGTATTGTCGGGGTGGCGGACCGCGTGTCGTTCCTCGGTGCGATGCCGCAGGCTCAGTTACGGAATTATTATGCTGCCGCAGATGCGCTCGTGCTCGCATCGAGCCGCGAAGGATGGGCCAACGTTTTACTCGAGGCCATGGCCTGCGGCACGCCTGTGGTAGCAAGCAATGTCTGGGGCACGCCTGAAGTCGTGCAGACTCCGGCAGCCGGCGTCCTGATGCCGAGCCGGACAGCGAAGGGCGTTGTAGCGGGCGTGCGGCAACTGCGCGCCCATTATCCCGACCGGGCAGCGACACGTGCCTATGCCGAACGCTTCAGCTGGGCAGCGACCACGTATGGCCAGATCGGCGTGTTCCGGCAGGCACTACAGCAAGCGGCGCCGAGTGGGGTCGCGCTGTCGTGGTAAGTGCGAGCAACAGAGTGGACCATAGCATGGGCGATACCCCGCTTGTCGTGCACGTACTCTATCGTTTCGAGTGCGGCGGATTGCAGACGGTGTTGGCCGAATGTATCAAGCACATGCCGCTCGAACGCTATCGGCATGCGGTGGTCTGCTTGACGGACTACACGGATTATGCCAACAGCATCCGCGCCGCCGGCGTGACCCTGCATGCGCTGCACAAACCGCCGGGGCAAGGCCTGGGCACGCATGTGAGGCTGTGGAAGCTGCTGCGCCGTCTACGCCCGGCGATTGTCCATACCTATAACATCGGCACGATCGAATATAACCTCACCGCGCTGCTTGCCGGTGTTCCAGTGCGCATACATGCCGAGCATGGCCGGGACAGTGTCGAAATCGACGGCCTGCATCGGAAATATAACCTGTTGCGACGTCTGCTCAGCCCCCTCATCGATGCCTTCGTTCCCGTCTCGGACGATCTTGTCGATTGGTTGCGTCTGGTAGTCGAGATCCCGCCGTGCAAGGTCCGCATGATCCCCAACGGCGTCGATACCGGGCGCTATGCGCCGGCGCCGGATGTGCATGCGGCACGACCGCAGCGCATCTGCATCGGCACGGTGGGCCGCGCCGACCGTATCAAGAACCACGTCGTCCTGTTGGATGCCTTCCGGCTGCTGCTCGAACGTTTCCCGGCGCAATCGTGCGACCTGCACCTGGCGATCGTCGGCGACGGCCCCTTGCTGCAGACACTGCGGGACCGGGTCGCCATCGACGGCTGGGGCGAGCGAGTCTGGTTGCCGGGTGCGCGGGCCGACGTCGCCGATATCATGCGGACGTTCTCCATCTTCGTCCTGCCCTCCGTGTCGGAGGCAATGCCCGTTACTATCCTGGAAGCAATGGCGACGGCGTTGCCGGTCGTTGCCAGCCGCGTCGGCGGCATTCCCCGACTTGTACAGGATGGCAAGACAGGCGTCCTGGTTCAGCCGGACGATGCGCTGGCGCTCGCGGAGGCGTTGAGTTTGTACATAAGCGACGCCGTACGACGCAGCGCACATGGGATCGCCGGGCGAGTCCATGTGGAAGACAGCTGCAGCATCAATGCGATGGCGTCCGCCTACGCTGCGCTGTACGACGAATGCAGCCGCAACAAGGCGCCGGCGGGCCGGCTCGGCGTCGATGCATCGGTCGCTCATCGCACTTCATCTACCCCTTCCGAACCTGTTTGAACTGACCTGACTTCACTGACGACGACCATGTATAGCCCCGATAACCTCCTCGACCTGAAACTGCAATTCGATACCCAGGGCTTCGTGCATTTGCCAAGTTTGCTGAGTCCTGCATTGACTGAACGTGTACGTAGCGCTTTCTTTGCCGCGCGCGACCGCCATGCCGCAGAAACCGCGCAAAGCGTGCAGCGCGGTGCCCCTTTCGTCGACCTGCCTGCAATCCTCGATGCGGATCCTGTTTTCGTCGATCTTGTCGACTTGCCCGATCTTTTTCCACTGCTACGCATGACGGTGGGTGAGGACCTGGCCCTGAACGAAACGATCGCCCGCCTGTTCTACCCGGGGCCTACCTTCACCAGCCCGTTCCATTCCGACGTCGCGAACGTGCTCGGGGTAAATCATGCCCATACGCCGAATTTCCTGGTGAAGCTGCACATTTTTTTCGAAGACCTGAGCCCGGAGCAGGGATGCTTGGCTTTCATTCCGGGAAGCCAGCATTTCCCGCCCGCGCATGTCAATCCCCACAGGCCCACGCTTGCCAGTTCGTCCGCTGTCGCACGTGTCGTGCCTCGAGCAGGCGATGCCGTGCTGTTTAATACGCATGTCTTGCACATGGCCGAGGACAACCGTACCAACCGGGTCCGCACGTCGCTCATCTACACCTACGGCCATTTCTGGATGAGGTCGAAGCCGAGCGCGGTGCCGAGCGACCTCGCACGTTTCGCCAGCACCCCGCAGCGCCAACAACTGTTCGGTGTGGATTTGCCCGGTGTCAGTCACTTTGCGCGCCGCCTCGATCGCCTGGCTCCGCCAACGCCGCTGCAAAGACTGCAGAGCACAGGAGAGCGTATAGCCCACAGATTGCTGCCTTTGACAAAGCTGCCGCCGCGTGCCTGAGACAAACGTGCAGTTGTCTGCAGGCACCTTTGTCACCCCTCTTAGTCTTTCGCCGGGTCCCGATAATGGAACGGGTCCGTCGCGGTAGGCTGCTTTGGCAACACATTCCGCGGCATCGGCGTATCGCTTTCCGCTGCCTGCAGCAGCACCGTCGCCATGATCACCGATGCCTGGCGCAGGTCTTCGGTGCGCAGGTGGTCATAGGTATCTAGGTTCGAGTGATGCACCTGGCTGCCGTAATCCAGCGGGTCCTGGATGAACTGGAATGCCGGCAAGCCCATGCCCGCCATGATTTCGTGGTCGGTGCCGCCGGTCTTTTTCGCCACCACTTTATCGGCCCCCAGGCTGGCGAACGGCGCCAGCCAGTTGCGCAGCACCGGCATCGCGGCGAAATTGCCTTCGGCGTAGATGCCGCGGATCTTGCCCGAGCCGTTGTCGAGGTTGAAGTAGGCCGTCATCTCGTTGAAGCCGGCCAGCGGCGTGATCGGGTAGGTCTCCCACATGAATTCCGGCAGCTTGGCATTCGCCACCCCTGCTGGGCGCGGGCGCGTCGCGATGTGCTGCTTGATATAGGCGAGCGAACCCAGCAGGCCTTGTTCTTCGCCGGTCCACAGGGCGAAGCGGATGGTGCGCTTGGGTTTCACGCCCAGCTGCGACAGGATGCGCGCCGCTTCCATCACCACCACCGAGCCGGCGCCGTTGTCGGCGGCGCCGTCGCCGGCCACCCAGCTGTCGAGGTGGGCACCGGCCATCACGTAGCCGGCCTGCGGATCGCTGCCCGGGATCTCGGCCAGCACGTTGTAGGCCTTGGTGTCGCGGTCGTCGAAGTGGACGTTGTTGTTCAGCTCGAGCTTGACCTCGCCGACTTTCGCCAGGCGCGCCAGGCGGCGGTAGTCTTCGGCGGCCATTTCGACGGCGGGCAGCGCCACGGTGTCGCCCTTGCCGTGGAAATAGCCTTCGCCTTGCACCAGGCCGCCGTTACGGTAGGACATCTTCACCAATGCCTGCGCGCCCTCGGCCGCCATGAAGCGGTCGATCTCGCGCGCCAGCTCGAAGTATTTCTTGTACAGGTCGAACGATTGCTCCGGATCGAAGTGCGGCTGGTCGTAGGTCGACAGCTTGCCGAGTTCGGCCTCGTCGTAGCGTTTGAAGGGGGCGCTGGTGCCGTCCTTGGCGTCGTCCGGGTAGCTGATCAGGACGATCTTGCCGCGCACCTTG
>JAKOOD010000340.1 GCA_022701635.1 Burkholderiaceae bacterium
AAGCCGCAGATCACCTCGTCCGAGATCAGCAGGATGCCGTAGCGGTCGCAGATGCGCTGGATCTCCGGCCAGTAGGTGCGCGGCGGGATGATCACGCCGCCCGCGCCCTGCACCGGTTCGCCGATGAAGGCGGCCACGTGTTCCGGACCGAGTTCGAGGATCTTCTCTTCCAGCCAGCGCGCCGCCTTCAAGCCGAATTCCGCTTCGCTCATGCCGCGCCCGAGTTCCGCGAAATGCGGCTGCTCGATGTGGTGGATGCCGGGGATCGGCAAGGCGCCCTGCGCATGCATGCCGGCCATGCCGCCGAGCGAGGCGCCGGCGATGGTGCTGCCGTGGTAGGCGTTGCGGCGGCTGATGATGGCCTGGCGCTGCGGCTGGCCCATCAGCTGCCAGTAGCGCCACGCCATGCGTACCGCGGTGTCGTTGGCTTCGGAGCCGGAACTGGTGAAGAACACGTGCCGGAAGTGTTCCGGCGCCAGCGCGGCCAGGCGCGCCGCCAGCCGCACGGCCGGCACGTTGGTGGTGTTGAAGAAGCTGTTATAGAAGGGCAGCGCCGTCATCTGGCGCGCCGCCGCGTCGACGATGCTGGCGCGGCCGTAGCCGACGTTCACGCACCACAGGCCGGACATGCCGTCGAGGATCTTGTGCCCTTCCGAGTCCCACAGATAGATGCCGTCGCCGCGCACCATCACGCGCGCGCCCTGGTCGCGCAGCGCGCCGTGGTCGGTGAACGGATGCAGGTAGTGCGCGGCGTCGAGGCGCTGCAGTTCAAGGGTATTAAAACCGGGCGTATCCACTTTCTCCCGGGCCGGCACGAACACGCTCTCTTCGATTGCCATGATCGTCTCCCGATCGCTTGCTTATCAGAGCCTCGAGAAACCGTAGCGAGCGGAAGGAGTTTCGTTCGAGAAGCGCAGCCGTACTTACGGTACGGCGAGCATCGCAGGACGAAAATCCGACGCGCAGTAGGTTTCTCGAGGCTCCACCTCAGACATGGAGCAGCAGGTGTTCGCGTTCCCAGGGACTGATCACCGTCATGAATTCCTGGTGCTCGAGTTCCTTGACCGCGGAATAGACGTCGATGAAGCGCTCGCCCAGCACGTCGCGCAGGCGGTCTTCGCGGCGCAGCTGGGTCAGGGCTTCGGACAGGCCCTGCGGCAGCTCGACCGGCATCTTGTAGGCGCTGCCCTCGACCATCGGGGTCGGCTCCAGCCGTTCCTGCATGCCGAGGTAGCCGCAGGCCAGGGTCACCGCCAGCGCCAGATACGGGTTGGCGTCGGCGCCGATCACGCGGTTCTCGACGCGCCGGTCCTGCGAACCCGACACCGGCACGCGCAGGCCGACCGTGCGGTTGTCGACGCCCCATTGCAGGTTGATCGGCGCGGCCGTATGGCGCACGATGCGGCGGTAGGAGTTGACGTAGGGGGCGACGATCGCCATCGCCGGCGCCATGTACTTCTGCAGGCCGCCGATATACCAGCGGAACAGGTCGGACGGTGCGCCTTCCTGGTTGCTGAAGATGTTCTTGCCGGTCTCGCCGTCGACCACGCTCTGGTGCACGTGCATCGCCGAGCCGGGCTCGCCGGCCATCGGCTTGGCCATGAAGGTGGCGTACATGTCGTGCTTGAGCGCCGCCTCGCGCAGCGTGCGCTTGAAGAAGAACACCTTGTCGGCCAAGCCCAGCGGCTCGCCGTGCTGGAAGTTGATTTCCATCTGGCCGGCGCCGATCTCGTGGATCAGGGTGTCGACGTCCAGGCCCATCATGTCGCAGTAATCGTAGATGTCCTCGAACAGCGGGTCGAACTCGTTGACGGCGTCGATCGAGTACACCTGGCGGCTGGTCTCGGAACGGCCGCTGCGGCCGATCGGGGCGGCCAGCGGCAGGTCGGGGTCGACGTTCTTGGCGGTCAGGTAGAACTCGAGTTCCGGCGCCACCACCGGCTTCCAGCCCTTCTGCTCGTACAGTTTCAGCACGCGGCGCAGCACGCTGCGCGGGGCGAAGTCGACCAGCGTGCCGTCGGCGAAATAGCAGTCGTGGATCACCTGCGCGGTCGGGTCGACCGCCCACGGCACCATCGTGATGGTGCCGGGGTCGGCCTTCAGGATCATGTCGCGGTCGGTGGTGGAGATGGCGCGGTCGAAGGCGTCGTCGTTTTCCGGCGAGTTGCCGGTGACGGTCATGCCCAGCACGATTTCCGGCAGGCGCATGCCGCGGTCTTCGGTGAATTTAACGCGCGGAAGGATCTTTCCACGCGCGACCCCGGTCAAGTCGGGGACCAGGCATTCGATTTCGGTGACCCGTTTTGCATTGAGCCACTCGTCCATGTCGTTGTATGAAAAATTGTCGCGGATTGCCATGATTGTTCCTCGTTCGTCGATGAAAAGCAGGCGCGCAACGGGTACGCGAAAGGTACGCAAAAGCGTGCGCGGCCTGCATGGATGCGGGCGCCGGAACGGGGAGCTATGGGACGGAGTTCTTCCACTCGTGGGCCGCCCATGTTGCATGGACGATTACGGGCATTTCCGGTTCCGTTTGGTTCGTTCGTGGTACTCGCGGCAGGCGTTGCCGAAAGCGCCGAACATCTTCATCGAATGGGGGTTGTGGACGATGCGCCACTCCGGGTGCCACTGCACGGCCAGCGTGAAGCCCGGCGCATCCTTGACGGAAAACGCTTCGACCAGGCCATCCTCGGCAGTCGCTTCGACGACCAGGCCGGAAGCCAGCTCGTTCACGCCCTGCCCGTGCAGCGAATTCACCGGAATCTCGGACGCACCCAGGATACCGTGCAGCATGCCGCCCTCGACCAGCTTGACCTTGTGCGCATCGCCGTATTGCTCGTCCATGCCCAGTTCCGGATTCTCGCGGTGGTCGAAATGGCCAGGCACCGACTGCACCGCCTGGTGCAGACTGCCGCCGAGCGCCACGTTCATCTCCTGGAAGCCGCGGCAGATCGCGATGATCGGAATGCCGCGCGCCACTGCCGCGCGGATCAGCGGCAGCGTGGTCTCGTCGCGCGCCGGGTCCTGCGGCAGTGACGGGTCCAGGACTTCTTGAGAGTAATAGCTTGGATGCACGTTCGACGCCGAGCCGGTCAGCATGATGCCGTCGCACAGCTCGAGCATGGTATCGAGGTCGAGCGACGCCCCCAGCGACGGCAGGATCATGGGGGCGCAATCGGCACCGAGGACGACGGCGTCGACATATTTATGCTGGGCCGCGTGGTACGGATGTTCTCCGAAATCGCGGGTACAAGCCGGGACGATAACGATCGGGCGCATGGTCTCTACCTTTCAGTGAGGCGCACACGGACCATCATACTGCAAACCGATCCGGGTGCGGGTAGCCGTTGTTACAGATCAATAAAAACGCGTATACACCTGGGCACGTTCTACTATCTGCTGGGAGAAAGGTTTCTGTAGCCGGAAACCGATAGCAAAAGTTTATCGTCAATGTCAGGAAGATGCCAACACAAAAGGCGACGATACAGAGCGTTGGCCATCCAACCCGTTTCAATCGTGCGTGTTATGGTGGTTTTATCCACGAACGAATGAGGTAGCCATGCTGAACCTGAAAGACCCTTCCCTGCTGCGCCAGCAGGCCTACATCGACGGCGAATGGTGCGATGCCGTCGACGGCAAGACCGTCGACGTGATCAACCCCGCCACCGGCGAAGCGCTCGGCACCGTGCCCCACATGGGCACCCAGGAGACCCGGCGCGCCATCGACGCCGCCAATGCCGCTTGGCCTGCCTGGCGCAAGACCACCGCGCGCGAACGCGCCCGGATTTTGCGCACCTGGTATGACTTGATGATGGAAAACGCCGACGACCTGGCCGCCATCATGACTGCCGAGCAAGGCAAGCCGCTGGCCGAATCCAAGGGCGAAGTCGGCTATGCGGCGGCGTTCTTCGAGTGGTTCGGCGAGCAGGCCAAGCGCATCGAAGGCGACGTGCTGGAATCGCCTGCGCGCGGCAGCCGCATCATCGTGACCAAGGAACCGATCGGCGTGTGCGCCGCGATCACGCCGTGGAACTTCCCGGCCGCGATGATCACCCGCAAGGTTGCGCCGGCCCTGGCGGCCGGCTGCCCGATCGTGCTCAAGCCCGCCGAGCTGACGCCCTATTCCGCGCTGGCGCTGGCGGTGCTGGCCGAGCGCGCCGGCGTGCCGAAAGGCGTGTTCTCGGTCGTGATCGGCGACGCGCATGCCATCGGCGCCGAGATGTGCGCGAATCCGATCGTCCGCAAGCTCAGCTTCACCGGCTCGACCGCGGTCGGACGCACCCTGATGCAGCAGTGCGCACCGACGGTCAAGAAGCTGTCGCTGGAACTGGGCGGCAACGCCTCCTTCATCGTGTTCGACGATGCCGACCTGGATGCCGCCGTCGAAGGCGCCATGGCCTCGAAATACCGCAACATGGGCCAGACCTGCGTCTGCGCCAACCGCTTCTATGTGCAGGACAGCGTGTACGACGCGTTCGCGCAGAAGTTCGCGGCGGCGGTCGCCAAGCTGAAGGTCGGCAACGGCGCCGAACCCGAGGTGACCCAGGGGCCGCTGATCAACGACAAGGCGGTCGACAAGGTCGAGCATCACATCGCCGATGCGCTGGGCAAGGGCGCGCGCCTGCTGCTGGGCGGCAAGCGCCATGCGCTCGGCCACAGCTTCTTCGAGCCGACCGTGCTGGCCGACGTGACATCGGAAATGATCATCGCCGACGAGGAAAGCTTCGGCCCGGTGGCGCCGCTGTTCCGCTTCACGACCGAGGACGATGCGATCGCCCAGGCCAACGCCACCGAATTCGGCTTGGCCTCCTACTTTTATTCGCGCGACATCGGCCGCGTGTTCCGCGTCGCCGAGCAGATCGAGACCGGCATGGTGGGCATCAATACCGGCCTGATTTCGAACGAGGTCGCGCCCTTCGGTGGCGTCAAGCAGTCGGGCCTGGGACGCGAGGGGTCGAAATACGGGATGGATGACTACCTGGTGATCAAGTACCTCTGCCTGGGCGGCCTGTGATGCGCCGCGATCCTTTCGAACTGGTCCGGGACGCGCCGCTGTTCGTGGTGCCGCGCATGCTGGACCAGCTGCGCGGCTACCGCGCGGGCGCCAAGCTGGCCGACTTGCCGGGGCCGAGTCCGTCGGCGGAACGCGAACGGCTGGCGGCCGAGCTGGATGGCCTGGCCGAGCGCCTGCTGGCGGGGATCGCGGCGCATCCGAGTAAATTCTGGGTGCTGAAGCAGTTCCAGCGTTCGCTGGAGGCGGTACAGGGCGAGGATACCGAAGCCAGGGAACACTTCGGGGAAGAACTGGAACGTTTGATGGCGATCGTCGGCATCGACAGTGCCGATGGGGTGCTGACTTATTACCTCGGTGGCATGTAGGGTGGACGGCAGAGCCGACTAGCCGTCCGCGTCCACCCTACCGCTTGTACTCGTAGTACTTGCGGGCGTCGCCACGCACCTGGTCGGCCGGATACTTGGCGCGGTTGAGCACCATTTTTTCCTCGACCGCGGCCAGTAGGTCGACATCGAGCTTGTCGGCCAGCCGCACCAGGTACACCAGCACGTCGGCCATTTCGTGCTTCACCTCGACCAGTTTATTGGCCCCGAGCTCCTCGATCCGGCCATGTTGCAGCCACTGGAAGTGTTCCAGCAGCTCGGCCGCTTCCACGCTCAAGGCCGATGCGAGATTCTTCGGCGTATGGAACTGGTCCCAGTCGCGCTCGTCGACGAACTGGCGCACGATGTCGCGCAGCTGCGCCAGTTCGCCGCCGGGCAGACTCACTTCGGGCTTTCCAGGTAGCCCTGCAGCACCGCCTGCAGCTTCGGCTCGATCTCTGCCTGGCCGCTGATCGTGATGCCGAGGTCGCGCAGCAGGCCGTCGTGCACGCCGTAGACCCAGCTGTGGATGGTCAGCGGCTGGTCGCGCTCCCAGGCGTCGCGCACGACGGTGGACTGGGCGATGTTGATGACCTGCTCGGCCACGTTCAGTTCGACCAGGCGGTCGGCGGCAGCCTTGCCGGCCACGTTGCCCAGGTATTTGCCGTGCTTTTCGCGCACGTCGCGCACGTGACCGAGCCAGTTGTCCGCCAGGCCGACGCGGGTGTAGTTGAGGGCGGCGCCCACGCCCGAGCAGCCATAGTGGCCGCACAGGATGATGTGCTTGACCTTCAGCACGTCGACCGCGAACTGGATCACGCTCAGGGCGTTCAGGTCGGAGTGCGCCACGACGTTGGCGATATTACGGTGCACGAACAGCTCGCCCGGCGCCATGCCGAGCAGTTCGTTGGCGGGCACGCGGCTGTCCGAGCAGCCGATCCACAGGTATTCAGGCGCCTGCTGCGAGGCCAAGTCCGAGAAGAATCCCGGATCTTCTTCCACCCTTGCTGCCGCCCATTGGCGGTTGCGTTCGAACAGGTCGGCGGCGGTGAGGCCGGTTGGGGTTTTTGCCATAATAAACTCCTATCTTGATACGGATGCGGATGCGAGCACGGGCATCGTGCTTGCAAAATCGGAACAATGTTAAAGCGGTGAATACAGAAATATACACTTGAACATTGTGTTTACGGAAGCGTGTGACGGAACCCACGGCAACCGCCCAGGTGGGGAACGCCGTTTTACGTAAAAAAAACCGCCGAAGGTTTTCACCATTCAGCGGTTCATGGACCTCTGGTCCGCGGACCTCTTACTCGAAGAAGTCCTTCACTTTATCCATCCAGCCCTTGCTCTGCGGGCTGTGCTTGGCCCCACCGTCGATGGTCAAGCGCTCGAACTCCTTGAGCAGGTCTTTCTGCTTGTCGGTCAGCTTGACCGGGGTCTCGACCACCACGTGGCAGAACAGGTCGCCCGAGTAGCCGGAACGCACGCCCTTGATGCCCTTGCCCTTCAGGCGGAAGGTCTTGCCGGTCTGGGTGCCTTCGGGGATGGTGAAGGACACTTTGCCGCCCAGGGTCGGCACCTCGATCTCGCCGCCCAGCGCCGCTTTCACGAAGGAAATCGGCATCTCGCAGTGCAGGTCGTCGCCTTCGCGCTGGAAGACTTCGTGCGGCTTGATGTGGATCTCGACGTACAGGTCGCCCGGTGGCCCGCCGTTGGAGCCCGGTTCGCCGTTGCCCGACGAGCGGATGCGCATGCCGTTGTCGATACCGGCCGGGATTTTCACTTCCAGCGTCTTGTTGCGCTTGATGCGTCCGGCGCCGCCGCAGGCCGCGCACGGTTCCGGGATGATCTTGCCGCTGCCATGGCACT
>JAKOOD010000272.1 GCA_022701635.1 Burkholderiaceae bacterium
GGCCGAAGTTGGCGGCCAGGCCCAGGGCCACCAGCGGGGCGAAGGCCGCGCCCACCAGCCAGGCCAGGTCCGAGGTGAAGGCGGCGCCGGTGTAGCGGTACTGCGGCAGGAAGTTCGAGGTGACGGCACCGGCGGCCTGGCCATACGACAGGCCGAGCAGCAGGAAGCCAAGCAGGATGAAGGTGTTCTGGCCCGACACGCCGCCGTCGATCAGGGTCGGCACGAAGAACGAGAAGATCGCGATCAGGATCGCCAGCGTGCCGAGCGTGTTGCGGCGGCCGAAGCGGTCGGCGATCAGGCCCGAGGCCAGCACGCCGAGGATGGCGACGCCCGCGCCCCAGATCTGGACCACCAGGAAGTCGGCCACCGAACGGGTGTCGTACAGCTGGATCCAGGACAGCGGGAACACGGTCACCAGGTGGAACAGCGCATAGCTGGCCAGGGCGGCGAGGGCACCCAGGGCGATCGTGGTCCACTGCTTGCCGAAGACTTCACGCGCCGGCACGGCGTCGAGCTGGTGCTCGTCCAGCAGGTGCACGTACTCGTGGGTGGATACCAGGCGCAGGCGGGCGAACAGGGCGACCACGTTGATCGCGAAGGCGACGAAGAACGGGAAACGCCAGCCCCAGACCAGGAAATCGTCCTGCGACAACTGGCTGATCATGTAGGCGAAGATGCCGGCGGCGATGATGAAACCCACCGGTGCACCCAATTGACCGAGCATGGCGTACCATCCGCGCTTGCCCTCGGGCGCATTCAGTGCGAGCAGCGAAGGTAGGCCGTCCCAGGACCCGCCGAGCGCGGCGCCCTGGGCGAAGCGCAGGACCGCCAGTGCGATGATCGACCATTCGCCCCAGCGTCCATAGGTCGGCAACGACGAAATGGCGACGGTGGCGGTGCCCAGCATGAACAGCGAGATGGTGAGCTTGACTTCGCGGCTGAAGTGGCGCTGGATGGCCATGAAGACCAGTGTGCCGATCGGACGCGCGATGTAGGCGAGCGAGAAGATGGCGAACGAGTACAGGGTGCCCTGCAGGCGGTCGGCGAACGGGAAGAACACCGCCGGGAATACCAGCACCGAGGCGATGGCGTAGACAAAGAAGTCAAAATACTCGGAAGCGCGTCCGATGACCACGCCGACTGCGATGTCACCCGGCGAGACATGGCCGTCGCGAGCGTTGATGTTGCGTGCACCGCTTTGCGGGCTTGTAATGGGAGCGGCGCCTGCGTCGCCGTACGTCGTGTTCGTGCTCTGCATATTTCGTCTCCGGTTCGAAGTTCAGCTCATTGCACGTTTGGAACCGATTGGAAAGACTGCGACTGCCACGGGGGGGTGGCGGGGTGGGACAAAACGTCCAATCGCCAAACGTGCTCCTTTGGCGTTACATTATCATGTTATCTTTCCCATGTAACGTAAAACACAAGCATGATTCCTAAAACCCTCCGTCGAGGACTCTTCCTCGCCCCGTTGGCTGCAGCGCTGCTTTCCGGCTGTAACACGGTGGTGCTGAATCCGTCCGGTGACATCGCTGCACAGCAGGCACAGCTCATCGTCGTTTCGGTGTTGTTGATGCTATTGATTATCGTCCCGGTGATCTTCCTGATCGTCTACTTTGCCCGCAAGTACCGCGCGAGCAATACCGAGGCCGCCTACGAACCCGACTGGGATCACTCGACCAAGCTCGAACTGGTCATCTGGGGCGCGCCGCTCCTGATCGTTATCGTGCTGGGCCTGATCACCTGGATCACCACCCACAAGCTCGACCCTTACCGTCCGCTCGATCGCCTGGACGCCAGCCGTCCGATCCCGGCGTCGACCAAGCCGCTGGTGGTGCAGGTGGTCGCGATGGACTGGAAGTGGCTGTTCATCTATCCGGAGCAGGGCATCGCGACGGTGAACGAGCTGGTGGTGCCGGTCGACGTGCCGGTGCGCTTCAAGATCAGCGCGACGTCGGTCATGAATGCGTTTTACGTTCCTGAACTGGCCGGCATGATCTACGCGATGCCGGGCATGGAAACCACGCTGAATGCCGTCCAGAACAAGCCGGTCACGTCGTTCGGCATCTCGTCGAACTACAGCGGCGCAGGCTATTCGGACATGAAGTTCGCCTACCGCGGCGTCGCCCAGGGCGATTTCGACGGCTGGGTGCAGTCGGTGAAAGCCGGCGGCGGCAACCTCGACCGCGCCAACTACGTGACGCTGGAAAAACCGTCCATCAAGGATCCGGTGCGGCGCTACGCCGGCGTCGACGGCGACCTGTTCTATCGCGTCCTGAACCGCTGCGTCGCCGACGGCGTCGTCTGCATGGACAAGATGATGATGGACGATGCGCGCAAGTCGCATGAAATGGCCATGGCCCGCATGCCGCAAACCGCGGCTACCCGCCTGGCTCAGGCAAATGGCGAGGTCTGCACCACGCCCAACGAAACTGTGAAGAAGAAGTAATCACAATGAACGAGCAATTTGACTTAGCGAAGTTGATCTTCGGTCGGCTCAGCTGGGAAGCGATTCCCTACCATGAGCCGATCCTGATCAGTACCTTTATCGCGGTGATCCTGGGCGGCATCGTCGTCCTCGCCGCCATTACCAAGTTCAAACTTTGGGGCTACCTGTGGAAGGACTGGTTCACCAGTATCGACCACAAGAAGATCGGCATCATGTACATGATCCTCGGTCTCGTCATGTTCCTGCGCGGCTTCGCCGACGCCCTGATGATGCGCGCCCAGCAGGCGTTCTCGTTCGGCGATTCGCACGGCTTCCTGCCGCCGCATCACTACGACCAGGTCTTCACCGCCCACGGCGTGATCATGATCTTCTTCGTGGCGATGCCTTTGATCACCGGCCTGATGAACTACATCGTGCCGCTGCAGATCGGTGCGCGCGACGTGGCCTTCCCGTTCCTGAACAACTTCTCGTTCTGGATGACCGCCATGGGCGCCGCCCTGGTGATGGCGTCGCTGTTCGTCGGCGAATTCGCCCGCACCGGCTGGCTGGCCTTCCCGCCGCTGTCCGGTATCCTGGCGAGTCCGGATGTCGGGGTGGACTATTACATATGGTCGCTGCAGATCGCCGGTGTCGGCACACTGCTGTCGGGCGTGAACCTGGTCGTCACCATCGTCAAGATGCGCGCGCCGGGCATGGGCCTGATGAAGATGCCGGTCTTCACCTGGACCGCACTGTGCACCAACATCCTGATCGTCATGGCTTTCCCGATCCTGACCGCCGTGCTGGCGATGC
>JAKOOD010000383.1 GCA_022701635.1 Burkholderiaceae bacterium
ACGCCATCTCGGCGAAGTTCTTGCAGCTGGCGCGGTGGATCGACACGCCCTTGCCGCGCGTGACGAAGCCGACGATCGGGTCCGGCGGCGCCGGCTTGCAGCACTTGGCCAGCATCGTCATCAGGCCCTCGGTGCCGACCACCAGCACGCCCGACTTGGCGCCCTGCTCCACGCTCGAGGCGCGGCTCTTGTTGACCACGGCCGCGTCTTCGGGCTGGGGCGCTGGTTCGGCCGACTCGTGCAGCGCGGCTTCCACGTGGCGCAGGCTGAACTTTTCCTTGGCCACGCTGATGAACAAATCGTCGACCTTGGCGAAGCCCAGCTTGTGCGCCAGCGCCTCCAGGTTGACCGCGGTCTTGCCCTCGCGCTGCAGCGATCTTTCCACCAGCGCGCGGCCGTTGGCCAGGGTCTCTTCCAGTTCCTGCGCATGGAACCAGGCGCGGATCTTGGTGCGGGTGCGGCTGCTGACCGTGTAGCCGGGACTGAGCCAGTCGCGCGACGGACCGGCGCTGCCGGCCGGGCCCTTGGCGGTGATGATCTCGCAGGTCTGGCCATTCTTGAGTGCCGTGTTCAGCGGCACCATCACGCCGTCGATGCGGGCACCGCGGCAGCGGTGGCCGACTTCGCTGTGCAAGTGGTAGGCGAAGTCGATCGGGGTGGCGCCCACCGGCAGCTCGAGCACGCGCGCCTGCGGCGTCAGCACGAAGATGCGGTCGTCGAGCGTGGTCGACTTCAGCTTTTCGACCCACTCGCGCTGCAGTTCCTCGTCGCCGGCGCCGGTGACGGCGTCGGCCACTTCGCTCTTCCAGGCCAGCAGCTGGCGCAGCCAGGCGATCTTTTCGTCGTACTCCTGGCTCTTGAAGTTGGAGCCACCCTCTTCCTTGTAGCGCCAGTGCGCGGCGACGCCGTTTTCGGCCAGGTTGTGCATGTCCGGGGTGCGGATCTGCACCTCGAGCGGGCGGCCGTCGTCGGCGTTCACCACCGTGTGCAGCGACTGGTAGCCGTTCGGCTTCGGCCGCGAGATGTAGTCGTCGAATTCCTTCGGGATCGGCGTCCAGATGTTGTGCACCAGGCCGAGCACCGTGTAGCAGGTGCGCACGTCGGCGACGATCACGCGGAAGGCGCGCACGTCGTACAGCCCGGAGAAATCGAGCTCCTTGCCACGCATCTTCTTCCAGATGCTATAGATGTGTTTCGGGCGGCCGCTCACTTCGGCCTTGATGCCGGCCGCCGCCAGCTCGTCCTCGAGGCGCGTGATCGCCGATTGCACGAAGCTTTCGCGCAGCATGCGCTTTTCCTCGAGCATCTTGGCGATGCGCTTGTAGGTATCGGGGTCGATCATGCGGAAGGACAGGTCTTCCAGCTCCCACTTGAGCTGGAAGATGCCGAGGCGATTCGCCAGCGGCGCGTACAGGTCCAGCACTTCGCGGCCGTAGTTGTGGGTCATCTCGTCGAAGCGCTTCTGCTCGGCGAAATAGCGCAGGCTGACGACACACGATGCCAGCCGCACCAGCACCACGCGCATGTCGGACGCCATCGCCAGCAGCATCTTGCGCAGGGTTTCCACCTGCGCCATGGCCTGCTGCTGCGCATTCTTGCCGCGGCCCACCGGGGCTTGCGCCGCGGTCAGGTCACGCAGGCGTATCAACTGGTGCACCCCGCGCACCATGTCCGAGACTTCGCGGCTGAAGCGCTCTTCCAGCTTCTCGGCCTGGAGCCGGTCGGCCATGCACAGCTCGAACAGCAGGCCGGCCATGCGGGTTTCGGCATCGGCGCGCAGCACGGCAAGCGTGCCCGCCACCCCGAGCGAGAACTCGAAGGCGCCCTGGCCCCAGGCAGTCAGGCGGTCGCCATACGCCTCGGCGGCAAAGTCGAGGGCGGCCTGGACGCGCGCGCAGTCGTCCGGACCGAGACCGTGCAGCAGTTGCGTGCTGGCGTCGCCGAGCGCGGCAATCGATACCATGGGCGCGCCTTACGGCTGGGCCGCGACGATCACGACCTCGACCAGGCAGGCGGGATTGGCCAGCTTCGCCTCGACGGTGGCGCGCGGCGGCGTGTTGCCCGGCACGACCCACTCGTCCCACACGGTGTTCATGCCGGGGAAGTCGGCCATGTCGGCGATGTAGATCTGCGTCGACAGGATGCGGGTCTTGTCGCTGCCGGCTTCCGCCAGCAGGCGGTCGACGTGGCCCAGCACTTCGCGGGTCTGGCCGACGATGTCCTGGGACGTATCTTCGGCGATCTGGCCGGCCAGGTAGACGGTGCCGTTGTGGATGGTGATTTCGGACAGGCGTTTGCCTACGTGCAGTCGTTTGATTTCCATGGTTTCTCTAGTCGTGTTACGCAAAAAAAGCTAAAAAATGCAATCCTGGCTCAAGCGGTGAGGAAGCGCCGCGCCAGCGCGATCTGGTCGGGCTGTAAAAAGGTCGGCGCATGGCCGACGCCGGCGAGCTCCACCAGTTCCGGCCGCGGCCCGCGCCGCGTCATTTCCTCGGCCGTCGCGCGCGACAGCAGGTCGGACAGCTCGCCGCGCACCAGCAGCGTCGGGCAGCGGATCGCGTCGTAGGCGGCCCACAGTTGGGCTTCGTCCTGTTGCGCGCGTTCCGGCGTGATCGCGGCGAAGGGCTTGGCCAGGCCCGGGTCGTAATGGCGCGTCCAGGCGCCGTCCGGGGCCTGCACGAGCACGTCGCTGGCCAGCTTGTGCCACTGCTCGTCGCTGTGCGGGCCGAAGGCACTCGACACTTCGCGCACGAACGCGGCGCCGGCGTCGAAGCTCGGGAAGCGCAGGTCCTGGCCGATGTAGTCGCCGATGCGCGCCATCGCCACCGGATC
>JAKOOD010000391.1 GCA_022701635.1 Burkholderiaceae bacterium
CGCCGTGTTCTTCATGCGCCTCTGGAGCAGTCCGGCGCCGCCGGAACCGTGCGGCATCGAGGTCGGCGCGTTGTACGTGCCGCTGGCCGGCGAGGACGAAAGCGGCGACGGCTGGGCGGTGTCCTGCAACCGGGACGGCGCGACCCTGCTCGGCGTGGACGGCCTCGGCCACGGGCCGGAAGCGCACAAGGCCGCCGCCGGCGCCATCGCCGCGCTTGAACGGCGCCCGAGCGCCACGCCGTCCGAGACGCTGCAGGCGGCGCACGAGGCGCTGCGCATTACGCGCGGCGCGGCGCTGTCGGTGGCGCGCATCGATTATGCGGCGAACGCACTGCGCTTCGCCGGCATCGGCAACGTCGGCGGCGTGGTCTACGACGGCGACGGCCGCCGCGCCATGGTGTCGCACAACGGCATCGTCGGCAACAACATGCGCAAGGTGCAGGAATTCAGCGTCGACTGCCCGCCGGGCGCGCTGGTGATCCTGCATTCGGACGGCATCCAGACCCAGTGGGACCTGAAAGCCTACCCCGGCCTGCTGGCCCGCACGCCGGCGATCGTGGCCGGCATCCTGATGCGCGACTTCATTCGCCGCCGCGACGACGCGATGGTGCTGGTGGGCCGCCGCCGTGGAGGACACGCATGAAAACCCAGCGCCTGCTCCATCTCGCGCTCGACAACGACCAGGACGTGGTGCTGGTGCGCCAGCGCGCGCGCCAGGTGTCGCAGCTGCTCGGCTTTTCGCAGCAGGACCAGGTGCGCATCGCCACCGCCGTCTCGGAAGCGGCGCGTGCCGCCTGCCAGCTGCGCTTCGGCGGACGTGCCGTGTTCCAGTTGCGCGATGGCGGCCGCGGGCAGCAGCTGGAAGTGACGGTCGCCGCCGGCCCAGGCGCCGGCGGCGAGCCGCCGCACGCGCTTCCTCAGGATGCCGTGGTCACCGCACACCGCCTGATGGACCAGTGCGAGGTCGCGGCCGACGCGGCCTCGATCACGATGTGCAAGGCGCTGCCGCCGCAGGACTACATCGACGGCGCGCGCCTGCTCGACCTGGGAAGCCAGCTGGCCAAGGACAGCCCGGTGGCGAATACCTACCTCGAGGTGCACCTGCAGAACCGCGAGCTGGCGGCGACGCTGGCCGAGCTGCGCGAGCGCCAGGAAGACCTGCTGTCGCTGACGCGCGAACTGGAAGACACCAACCGCGGCATCGTGGCGCTGTACGCCGAGATCGAGGACAAGGCCGAGCGCCTGCGCAAGGCCGACGAGATGAAGTCGCGCTTCCTGTCCAACACCAGCCACGAGCTGCGCACGCCGCTGTCGTCGATCCGCGCGCTGGCCCAGCTGCTGCTGGGACGCATGGACGGCGAGCTCACGCTCGAGCAGGAACGCCAGGTCAAGTACATCGAAACGGCCGCCAACGACCTGTCGGAACTGGTCAACGACCTGCTCGACCTGGCCAAGATCGAGGCCGGCAAGGTCGAGGTGTTCCCGGCGCCGGTGGTGGTCGAGAACCTGTTCCGCGCCCTCAAGGGCATGCTGCGCCCGCTGGTCGACGACAACCGCGTGGACCTGGTGTTCGAGGCCGGCGACGACGTCGCCCCTTTCGATTCGGACGAGGGCAAGATCGCCCAGATCCTGCGCAATTTCATTTCGAACGCCCTGAAATTCACCGAGCAGGGCGCGGTGCGCGTGCTGGCCGCCGAGGATGCCGCCAGCGGCGAGATCCGCTTCCGGGTGGTCGACACCGGGATCGGCATCAGCCCGGACAACCTGCAGCTGATCTTCGAGGAGTTCAGCCAGATCGAACATCCGCTGCAGCGGCGCAGCAAGGGTACCGGCCTCGGCCTGCCGCTGTGCCGCAAGCTGGCCGACCTGCTCGGCGGCCGCGTGGAAGTGGAAAGCCGGGTCGGGCAGGGCTCGACCTTCAGCCTGATCCTGCCGCGCCGCTTCACGCCGCCGGCCGAACCAAGCAATTGACGGACACACGACGATGAATGCCACCACCCTGATCCTGAATGTCGACGACAACGACGGCGCGCGCTACGCCAAGACCCGGATCCTGCAGAGCGCGGGCTTCGGCGTGGTCGAAGCCACCAACGGCACCGACGCGCTGGCGATCACGCGCCGCGGCGAGGTGGCCCTGGTGCTGATCGATGTCAAGCTCCCCGACATCAACGGCATCGAAGTCTGCCGCCGCATCAAGGCCGACCACGACAGCGCGGCCGTGCTGGTGCTGCAGACCTCGGCCGCGCTGACCGGGCGCGCCGACAAGATCCGCGGCCTCGAAGGCGGCGCCGACAACTATCTGGCGGCGCCGATCGAAGCCGACGAGCTGATCGCCAACGTCAACGCGCTGCTGCGCATGCGCCAGACCCAGACCGCGCTGCGCGAGAGTGAGGAGCGCTTTCGCCAGCTGACCGACAACATCGAAGACGTGTTCTGGATGTTCTCGCTGCCGGCGCGCACCGTCGAATACGTCAGCCCGGCGTATGCCGCGATGTGGGGCCGCAGCGTCGAGGCGCTGCAGCAGCAGCCGAACAGCTGGCT
>JAKOOD010000407.1 GCA_022701635.1 Burkholderiaceae bacterium
GCGGCGTCAGGTGGCGGTGGTTGGTGTGGATCGCCACCGCTTCTACCTCGCGCGCGCGGCGCTCCCAGTCGGGCGCCAGTTCGCTCATCAGGCAGGCGCGCGGCAGCTGCGGCGCCACCTCGCGCGCGGCTTCCAGCGCCAGGTGGCTGAAGGACGACAGCAGCGGTACCCGCGCCGCGTCGCCGGCCGCGATCGCGTCGGCGAACAGCGCGGCGACGATGCGCGCGACCGTGCCGCCGGTTTCGATCTCGTAGCCGGGCGCCGGCTTGATCTCGATATTCATCCACACACCGTGCGCCTTGCAGAACTGGGCGAACTCGACGAACAGCGGCACCGGTTCGCCCTCGTAGACGCGCGCGAACCAGCCGCCGGCGTCCATGGCGGCCAGTTCGTGCGCATCGTAGTCGTAGACGTGGCCGGAACCGGGCACGGTGCGGCCGAGGAAAGGATCGTGCAGCACCACCGGCACGCCGTCGCGCGCCAGCATCACGTCGAATTCGATCGCGCGGTAGCCCGCTTCCATGCCGCGGCGCAGGCCGGCCAGCGTGTTTTCGGGCGCCAGGGTACCGCCGCCGCGGTGGGCGAGCACCTTGGGATAAGGCCACATGCGCATGTCTCCAGTCGTGTCCGTTCAGTCGGTGGGCGCCAGCAGCCTGCGCGCCATCCAGACGAAGGCACCGGCATTGACCGCCACCGTGATCCAGAACCGGCGGCGGAACGGCTGCTTGACCGTCTTGTGGCGCAGCCATTGCTGGGCCAGCAGGCCGCCCGGCCAGCCGCCGGCCAAGCCCAGCAGCAACAGCGTGCGTTCCGGCGTACGCCGCTCCTTGCGGCGCGCCGCCGACTTGTCGAGCGCGTAGGCGGCGAAGCAGAGCGCGCTGACGGCCAGGTACAGCAGCCCGACCACGGTCGGCAACCCCCAGGCCCAGGTGGTCCAGGCATACAGGATCAAGAACAGCAGCAGCGGTGCATAGGGCGTCATGGACGCCAGCTTACGTGGGCAGCGTTCGGCTGTCCAGAAGCTGTCCAGGCGGCAAGACGAATCGACGAGCAGCGTTAGTCCGCGTACGGAGCGACACAGGGTGGCCGCCTATTCTGGACACCGACTGTTATTCGGAGGAGTATCCAATGTCATTTAATCTGGGCAACCTGCTGAACCAATACCTGGGCGGTGGCGCCAACGCCAACCCGGCGCAGGCTGAGAACGATTTCGACCACGTGGCGCAGAACTCGCCGTTTGCCGCGCTGGCCCAGGGTGTTACCCAAGCCCTGCGCTCGGACCAGACGCCGCCGTTCAGCCAGATGGTCGGCCAGATGTTCAGCAACGGCAATCCCGAGCAGCGCGCCGGCATGCTGAACCAGCTGCTGTCGAACATCAGTCCGGGTGTGCTGTCCTCGGTCGCCGGCGGCTTGTTCGGCAACCTGGCGGGCGGTGACCAGGCCAGGGTATCGCCCGAGCAGGCGGCACAACTGTCGCCGGAGCAAGTGCAGGAACTGGCCGCCAAGGCCGAACAGCAGAATCCGGGCATCGTCGAGCGCATGGGCGACTTTTATGCGCAGCACCCGACCCTGATCAAGACTATCGGCGGTGCCGCCCTCGCCGTGGCGCTCGGCGCGATGGCAAAAGGCATCCAGAACCGTTCCGACGCCGGTACGCCGGCCGCCGGTACGCCGGCCAACACCAACGCTAACACTAACACCACTCAAGGAGGCAACAACATGGGCATTCTCGGCGATATCTTCCACAAGATCTTCCCTTCGCGTCACCCGGCCAACGAGGCCGCCACCCAGGCCCCGGCAGGCACCGCCCCGGCCGCACCGCAGGCTGCACCGCAATCGGCCCCGGCCGCCAGCGCACCAGCCGCCGTCCAGCAAGTGGACGTGGAACAAATCCTGACCAATATGCAGGCGCAATCGGGCCAGCAACTGAACTGGCGCAGCTCGATCGTCGACCTGCTGAAACTGCTGGGCCTGGACAGCAGCCTGCAGGCGCGCAAGGAACTGGCAGCCGAGCTGAATTACTCGGGCGATACCAATGACTCGGCCAGCATGAACATCTGGCTGCATCGCCAGGTGATGAACAAGCTGGCGGCAAATGGCGGCAAGGTGCCGGCCGACCTCAAAGACTGACGCAGCGGCCGGCACTGCCGGCCCCCGTTCAGCAAGCTGCCGGGCACCTGTTGCCCGGCAGTGTCTTATTCAAACAACCACAACCCTAGCCTTTCCTCCAATACCCGATACAGTATTGGCAAGCCTTTTACGTGTATTTCACTTGCACGGTTGACATTCCCCTCAGCGTTCACTATCTTTGCGTTAAGTTGCCCAATAGCAACTTGATCGACCTCCCATGCTGTCCGGGGCACGGACGGCGTTCTCACACTCAGGCGCTCCACAGGGGAACATCCATGACTTCATCATCTTGGCAGACAGCGCTGCCCTCCGCGCTCGCGCTTGCACTGGCGCTGGCCGGTTGCGGCAGCGGCGACGCCGGCCAGCCGGTCCAGGACAGCGGCACCCGGCTGCTGGCCGGCAGCGCGGCCAGCACCGCCAGCACCGCCAGCACCGAAATGCCGCTGACGCCGGTCGCCGCCAGCGCCAGCGCATCGGAACGCGGCGATCTCGGTCCGCAAGCCGCCATCGACCACGACGGCGCCACGCGCTGGGGCAGCGGCTTCAGCGACGACCAATGGCTGGTGCTGGATTTCGGCAGCCCGCAGACGATCACGCGCGTGCACATCGATTGGGAAAACGCTCACGCCACCGAGTACGCGCTGCAGGTGTCGAACGACAACAGCAGCTGGACCACGATCAAGTCCGTGACCAATAGCCAGGGCGGCGCCGAGGACTGGACCGGCCTGCAGGCGCAAGGCCGCTACCTGCGCCTGCAGGGCATCAAGCGCTCGACCCAGTATGGCTACTCGGTGTTCGAGATCCAGGCCTTCACCGGCACCCCGGCAGCGGCGCCTGCACCGCTGCCGTTGCCCGTGAACCTGAGCCAGCCGGGCGTCGTCGTCAAGCCGGCCGGCGCCACCTCGTCCGCGGTGGAAAACAACGGCATGGCGGCGCCGATGGCGATCGACGGCAACCCGGCCACGCGCTGGTCCAGCACGCGCGAGGATGGCGCCTGGATCCAGTTCGATTTCGGGGTGCCCACGCCGCTCGGCTACGCCAGGCTGGTCTGGGAAGGCGCCTACGGCAAGGCCTACAAGCTGCTGTCGTCCGACGATGGCCGCAACTGGACCGAGGTGCGCAACGTCACCAACGGCCATGGCGGCACCGAGGAATTCTTCAACCTCGGCGTGCAGGCGCGCTACCTGCGCCTGCAAGGCGTCGCCCGCGCCACCGCCTACGGCTACTCGCTGTTCGAGGCTGAATTCAAGTCGCCGGGCAGCGACAATACCTTGTCCGCCAACGCCACCTCGGCCCTGCCCTTCCCCGCCAACGGCAGCGCGATGCAGCCGCTGCCGGGTGCCGACCAGCCGCTCGAGACCCTGCAGTTCACGCTGGCCGACGGCACGCTGGTCACCCGCTTCGGCGCGCGCGGGCTGGCGCGCCACGGGCGCGAGCGCGGCGAGGAATGGAACGAAGCCGGCTACGGTCCCAACGACACCGTCGATCCGGCCACCGGCCTGCCCCTCGACAAAGGCCCGGGCAACTACCTCACCTTCGTGCCGCAGTACTTCCAGAATCGCACCTGGGGCGTCGAAATCGTCGACAACAGCCGCGTCGCCGGCGTCACCAAGCCGACCCTGGTCGTCAACCAGTACACCACGGTCGACTTCCTGCCCGGCGGCGTCGCCTTCTTCCGCGGCTTCGACCGTCCGGGCGTGACCGGCTACGGCTGGATGTCGCCGGGCGAACTGGTCGACCGCAACGTCACCGTCTGCAAGCCGGCGGTCTATCCGAACGGCCCGCACCTGAGCAGCCCGGGCGGCATCAACGGCGCCTGCACGCTGCGTATCAAGGACTACCCGGGGCATGACGGCCTGGGCGCCGACGGCCTGCCGAACGGCAGCTACGTGCCCGGCAGGGCGCTGGTGGCCGGCGACGTGGTCGAGGTCTCGCCCTCGATGTTCAGCACCCGCGAAGCGATGAACGCCGCCGGCGACAGCGGCGGCATCCGCTACTACTCGTATGAATGGGCCTACGTGGTCGGCCAGGGCCTGCGCCCGTGGTACGGGGTGCAGCCGCGCCTGAACACCCAGCCGCTGCCGGAAGCGACGCTGTCGGGCGGTATCGGCTCGGTGTCGTACAACTATTCGGACAATGCCCTGTTCATGTTCCAGCAGCCGCACACCCACATCGGCATGCGCAACATGCAGCGCTTCGTCGAGGGCCGGCGCCTGGTGCACAGCAATTTCACCAGCGGCGCCCACAACGAACCGGGCAACGATCCGCACGGGGCCATCGCCGGCCTCCAGGGCGCGCGCTTCAACCAGTCGGCCTGTATCGGCTGCCACGTCAACAACGGGCGCAGCCCGGCCCCGGGCGCGATCGGCCAGCGCCTGGACAGCATGTCGGTGCGCACCGCGGCCTTCGACGCCAACGGGCGCCAGGTCGTGCACCCGGTCTACGGCACCACCGCGCAGATGAATGCGGCATCCGCCAACGGCACCCCGCAGGACTGGGGCATGGCCGTGCGCGTGGCCGGCTTCGATAGCCGCAGCGTGACGCTGGCCGACGGCAGCAGCGTCGAGCTGCGCAAGCCGACACTCGCGTTCGACGGACCGGTGCCGGCGGCCTGGTCGCTGCGCGCGGCCCAGCCGATGATCGGCGTCGGCCTGCTGGAAGCGGTGCCGGAAGCCGACATCCTGGCGCGCGTGCGCAGCGCCCCGGACGCGGACGGCGTCAAGGGCACGGCCAACTTCGTGTTCGATCCGGAATCCGGTGCCGTGCGCCTGGGCCGCTTCGGCTGGAAAGCCGCCAAGGCGACCCTGCGCGACCAGGCCGCGGCCGCCCTGCTGACCGACATGAGCGTGACCTCGCCGGTCTACCCCAACCGCGGCTGCCACTTCGATCCAGCCGGCTGCGCCAAGAGTGGCACCCAGCGCGGCATCGCGGAAGCTGACCTGCAGTTGATCTCGCACTACCTGTCGCTGTTGGCGGTGCCGGCCCAGCGCAGCCTGGCGAGCGGCTTCCCGAAAGGCGTGGCGCCGATCGACGAGCTGAAGGTCGAGCCGCAGCAGGTCGCGGCCGGCGCACGGCTGTTCACCGACATGCGCTGCGCCGCCTGCCACACGGTCGAGATGAAGACCGGTCCGGGCCACCTGTTCGCCGAACTGCGCAACCAGACCATCCGCCCCTACACCGACCTGCTGCTGCACGACATGGGCACCGGCCTGGCCGACAACTACGCCGAAGGCCAGGCCACGGGCGGCATGTGGCGCACCGCGCCGCTGTGGGGCATCGGCTA
>JAKOOD010000276.1 GCA_022701635.1 Burkholderiaceae bacterium
GGCTCGTCGCGACGCGTGGCGAGCGTCGCCAGCGCCGCCATCGCCGGCACCATCAGAAGGGCGGCGCCCACGATGCGCGCCTTGCCGCCGCGGCGCATCTTCCTGCCGGCCGCACCCACATAAAAGAAGGTCGAGGCGACCATGACGATGCCGAGGATGCCGGTCATGACGGTCCCGAGCGGCACATCACTGGCCATCGGCATCAGCATCGGCGGTACCACCAGCACCAAGCCACCGGCGAGCAGGGAAAGCAAGCGCATGCCACCACTCATGGCTGCCCCCGGCGCGCAAAATGAAGGGAAACGGAAGGGTAAGTCATGTTGACGTATGGATATTGAAGATTGGTATTGTAGATTATCATGGATGCAATATGACGAGCGTCCGTTTTGTGGACTGTTACATCTACTGTTGTAAGGCCGCTCCAGTTCGGGCAGGCGATTGATTGTGAAAAGGAAATTTCCTTAAGGTATTGAGATTGCGCATTCCGGGGAGTGGGGTGCCTTCATAAGATCGGCTTTTACGATCGTGAGGGAGCCTGTGCCATGGTGGTCACCCGATGAATGTCCCGCCCGACACCGCCGCGCTGTCCGGCGCCGGCCTGCGCCAGCATGCGCGCCTGCTCACCCTGGCCAGTGCCCACGACAGCGGCCTGCCCGAATCGCTGGCCGTCGAAGCGATCAGCGGCGTCGAGGCCATCAATGCCCTGTTCAGCTTCGACGTCGATGCCCTGAGCACCTCGGCCGATCTCGACCTGGCGCAATTCCTCGGCGAAGAACTCACGATCGGCCTGCTGCAGCCGGACGGCAGCCGGCGCGCCTGGCACGGCATCTGTACCGGCGCAGGCTGGCTGGGCGCCGATGGCGGCGTGGCGCGCTACCGCCTGCGCCTGGAACCGGCCCTGTGTCTGCTGGCCCTGCGCCGCGACAGCTATATCTTCCAGGACCAGGATGCGCGCGCCATCGTCACCGAACTGCTGCGCGATTATCCGCAGGTCCGCTTCGATTTCGATCTCACCCAGCCGCTGGCGGTGCGGCCGGTGTGCACACAGTACCGCGAAAGCGATCTCGCCTTTTTCACGCGCCTGCTGGCGTCGGAAGGCCTGAGCTGGCGCTTCGAGCACGAACAGGCGCAGGGCGCGGAGCTCGATGACCACGGCCAGGCGCGCCATCGCCTCATCGTCTTCGACAGCCGCGCCGCGCTCCCGCCTACGCCGGGCGGCGACGTGCTGCGCTTTCACGGCGTGCGCGCCACCGAGCGCGACGACACCATCGACGCCTTCGGCGCCCGGCGCCGGCTCGCCGCCAATGCCGCCGGTATCAGCAGCTGGGATCCGGCGCAACTGCTGGCGCCCGCCGCCGAACGGCAATCCGGCCTGGATGCGGGCGCGCTGCCGTCGATGCCGGTCTACGACGGCAGCGGCGAACGCATGGTCGCCGGCCGCGAGGCCGCCGACCTGCGCAGCCGCCTGATGCTGCAGGCGCTGGAGCTGGACAACAAGGATTTTGAAGGCGCCGGCGCGGTGCGCCGCCTGGCGGCCGGCGCTACCTTCCAGCTGACCCAGCACGCGCGCTACCCGGCCGGCGACAACGCGTTCACGGTGCTGTGGGTCGAGCACGAGGCGCGCAACAACTTCCGGACCGGCATCCGGCGCGCCGCGCAGGACGGTATCGACGGCGGGACCTACCGCAACCGCTTTGCCTGCGTGCGCGACACCGTCGCTATCGTGCCCGCCGCCGCCGCGGCGCCACGCCCCCGCACTGCACCCGGCCCCCAGACCGCGCTGGTGGTCGGCCTGGCGCAAGGCATCGCCACCACGACCCGCGACCACCAGGTGCGCATCCAGTTCGCATGGCAGCGCGGCGCCGCGCCGAACCCGGGCGGCATGCCTCACGACACCGACGCCCGCGGCAACGCCCCCGGCAACGAGACCGCCGGCACCTGGGTGCGCGTGGCCGAAGCGCTGGCCGGACCCAACTGGGGCACGCTGTTCACGCCACGCATCGGCACCGAAGTGCTGGTCGATTTCATCGAGGGCGACATCGACCGCCCGGTGATCGTGGCCCAGCTCTACAACGGCACCGACACGCCGCCGTTCGCCGCCGGCGTCGACGCCGATGCCGGGCACGCCGGTGTCCTGTCCGGCATCCACACGCACAACGTCGACGGCAACGGCTTCAATCAATGGCAGCTGGACGACACCCCGGGCCAGCTGCGCACCCGGCTGGCGACCAGCAGCGCCGCCAGCCAGCTGAACCTCGGCTACCTGGTCGACCAGCCGCCCGGATCCGCCGTGCGCGGCGCCTACCGCGGCAGTGGCTTCGAACTGCGCACCGACGCCTGGGCCGTGGTGCGCGGCGCCGAAGGCGTGCTGCTGTCGACCAGCCGCCGCCCGGCGCTTGGCAGCGGCATCACCTCGACCCAGATGGACGTGGCCGAAGCGCTGTCGATGTTCAAGGGCGCACACGCGCTCGGCCAGGCACTGGCCGGCGCCGCGGCGCAGCAGGGGGCGCTCTACAGCAGCGCCGCGGCCGAAGCCCAGCGCACCTTCATCGCCCGGCTCGATCCGCAGCAGCAGGGCAGGTACACGGGCAGCGTCAACGGCCAGGCGGCCCTGAAACCGACGCCCGGAACGCGTACGCCGGACGCCAGCCAGCCGGTGGAGAAATTCGGCGCCGCCGTCGTGCTGATGGAATCGGCGGCCGCCATCAACTGGGCCACGCCGGCGTCCACGGTGCTGTACGCGGGCCGGCAGCTGCACTGGACCACGCAATCGGACTTGCACATCGCGGCGGCGCACACGGTGTCGTCGGTGGCCGGGCAGGCGGCCAGTTTTTTCACCCATGCCGGCGGCATCCAGGCGATTGCCGCCAACGGACCGGTGTCGTTGCAGGCGCATACCGACCAATTGGAGATCCTGGCAGACAAGGAAGTGGTGGTGATGTCGGTCAACGACGGGATCGAGATCAAGGCGAGCAAGAAGATCGTGCTGCAGGCGGGGCAGTCGGCGGTGACGCTGGAGGGTGGGGATATCACGTTTGCCTGCCCGGGGACGTTCAGTGTGAAGGGTGGGCAGCATGTGTTTGATAGTGGTGCAAGCCAGACCGCCAATATCCCGAATCTGCCGGGCGGGCTTGCGCAAGAGGGGCAGCACTGGATCGCGCTGCACTATCTGGACCCCGAGACGAACGAAGGCATTGCCGGCGCCGACTACGAGATCCACTTTGCAGGCGGTCCGATGCTGACCGGGACCCTGGACCAGGACGGCAAGGCGCGCCACGAAAACGTGCTGAACAAGCCCGTCAAGAAAATCGTGTACAAGCCGCGCAAGCCGGCATCGTCGGCGTTGGTGCCCAGGCTCGAAGAGATCCTCAAAGGATAGCCTGTCATGAGCGACATAGCGACGACACCGATGCGCGACGCCCTGGCCTGGGCGACGAACGACACCGGCAAGGCCAAGGAACCGAGTACCAATCCCTTCGTGTGGCTGTGGGAGGCCATTGAAGGCGACTTCAACGACGAGCGCTCGACGGCGCAGATCTTGTTCGATGCCGCCGTGTCGATGATTCCTTTGGTGGACCAGTTATGCGATATGCGCGACCTGGTTGCCAACGTCCGGAAGCTGTCGCGCGACGCACGCGACATGTGGAACTGGGTCGCGCTCGTGCTCACCCTGATTGGCCTGTTCCCGACCCTGGGTTCGCTGGTCAAAGGTGTACTCAAGATTTTCTTTGCCTTCATCCG
>JAKOOD010000434.1 GCA_022701635.1 Burkholderiaceae bacterium
CAATACGGTCCAGACTACATCCGCGCCATCGCCCCTTACCAGGCCGGCAAACCCATTTCCGAAGTCGCGCGCGAGTACGGGCTCGACGAGGCGAACATCGTCAAGCTGGCGTCCAACGAAAACCCGTTCGGCGTACCGGAGTCGGCCAGGACCGCGATGGCCCAGGCGGTCGCGGAGCTGGGGCGCTATCCGGACGCCAACGGCTTCGACCTGAAGGCGGCGCTGGCCAAGCGCTACGACGTGCCGGCCGACTGGATCACGCTCGGCAACGGCTCCAACGACATCCTCGAGATCGCGGCCCACGCGTTCGTGAAGGCCGGCCAGTCGGTCGTGTACTCGCAGTACGCGTTCGCGATCTACGCGCTGGCCGCGCAGGGCGTGGGCGCGCGCGGCATCGCGGCGCCGGCGCGCGGCCACGGCCACGACCTCGATGCGATGCTGGCCGCGATCGAAGACGACACGCGCCTCTTATACATCGCCAACCCGAACAACCCGACCGGCACCTTCATCCCGGCTGCGCAGATCGAGGCATTCCTGAAAAAGGTGCCGGCGCACGTGGTGGTCGTGCTGGACGAGGCCTACAACGAATACCTGGCTCCGGAAGACCAGTTCGAGTCCGCCGAGTGGGTGCGCACCTTCCCGAACCTGATCGTCTCGCGCACGTTCTCCAAGGCCTACGGCCTGGCCGGCCTGCGCGTGGGCTTCGCGATCGCCCAGCCGGCCGTGACGGACCTGATGAACCGCGTTCGCCAGCCATTCAACGTCAATTCGCTGGCCCAGGCGGCCGCGATCGCGGCGCTGAACGACAAGGCCTTCCTGGAAAAGGGTGCCGAGAACAACCGTGCCGGCTACCGCCAGCTGGTCGCCGCCTTCGAGGAACTCGGCCTGGAATACGTGCCGTCGCACGGCAATTTCGTGCTGGTCAAGGTCGGCAACGACGATGGCGCCGGCGCCCGCGTCAACCTGGCGCTGCTGAAGCAGGGCGTGATCGTGCGCCCGGTCGGCGCCTACGGCCTGCCGCAGTGGCTGCGCATCTCGATCGGCCTGCCGCAAGAGAATGCGGCCTTCGTCGAAGCCCTCAAGAAGGCACTCGGTTGATGTTCGATAAGGTCGTCATCGTCGGCGTCGGCCTGATCGGCGGCTCGTTCGCGCTGGGCCTGAAGGCCGCCGGCGCGGCGCGCCACATCGCCGGCCTGGGCCGCTCGAAGGAAGCGCTGGCGCGCGCGCGCGCGCTGGGCCTGATCGACGAGGCCTGCGACAGTCCCGAACAGGCGCTGCGCGGCGCCGACCTGGTGCTGATCGCGGCGCCGGTGGCGCAGACCGCGCCGATCCTGGCGTCGCTGCTGCCCTGGCTAGAAGCGCACACCATCGTCACCGACGCCGGCAGCACCAAGTCGGACGTGGTGGCGGCGGCGCGTGCGGTCATGGGGGCGCGCATCGGGCAGTTCGTGCCGGGCCACCCGATCGCCGGGCGCGAGTCGAACGGACCGGATGCCGCCATCGTTGGCCTCTACCGCGGCAAGAAAACCGTGCTCACACCGCTGCCGGAAAACGCGCAGGCCAGCATCGATGCGGTCGCACAGGCATGGAAGCTGTGCGGCGCCATCATCCACATCCTCACGCCGGGCGAGCACGACAAGGTGTTCGCGGCGGTCAGCCATTTGCCGCACCTGCTGGCGTTCGCGCTGGTCGACGACGTCGCGGCCAAGCCGCATGCCGACCTGCTGTTCCAGTACGCGGCCAGCGGCTTCCGCGATTTCACCCGCATCGCCGGCTCGTCGCCGGAAATGTGGCGCGACATCAGCCTGGCCAACCGCGATGCCCTCCTGGGCGAGCTGGATGGCTATCTGGCACAATTGACGCGGATGCGCGGGCGCCTCGCGGCCGGCGACGGTGCCGGGCTCGAAGCCGTGTACGCCAATGCCCAGCGCGCCCGCTGCGCGTGGATCGAAGCGATCGAGGCTGCGGAAAAGCCGCAGCCCACCGATCAGGAAGCAGGAAAATAAGCAGGAACGCAAACATGACGCAGTCTAAAAACTATCCCCAGCACATCGACCTCGAACCCGTGATGCACGTCGAAGGCACGGTGCGCCTGCCGGGTTCGAAAAGCATTTCCAACCGCACCCTGCTGCTGGCGGCGCTGAGCCAGGGCACCACCACCATCCACGACCTGCTGGCCTCGGACGACACCCTGGTGATGCTGGGCGCGCTCCAGCAGCTCGGCATCAAATGGGAGCAGGTCGACGCGCGCACCCACATCGTGCATGGCGGCGGCGGCCAGTTCCCCAACCACGAAGCCGACCTGTTCATGGGCAACGCCGGCACCGCGATCCGTCCGCTGACCGCGGCGCTGGCCGTGATCGGCGGCGACTACAAGCTGCACGGCGTGTCGCGCATGCACGAGCGCCCGATCGGCGACCTGGTCGATGCGCTGAACGAGGTCGGCGCCCAGATCGAGTACACCGGCGAGCCGGGCTACCCGCCGCTGCGCATCCGCCGCGGCCGCATCGCCACCAGCCGCATGGCGGTGCGCGGCAACGTGTCGAGCCAGTTCCTGACCGCGCTGCTGATGGCGGCGCCGCTGATGGCCAAGGATCACGCGGTGACCATCGACGTGGTAGGCGAGCTGATTTCGAAGCCCTACATCGAGATCACGCTGAACCTGATGCGCCGCTTCGGCGTGACGGTCGAGCAGGCCGGCTGGGCCTCGTTCACGGTGCAGCCGGGCCAGCACTACGCCAGCCCGGGCAGCATCCACGTCGAGGGCGACGCCTCGTCGGCGTCCTACTTCCTGGCGGCCGGCGCCATCGCCGGCGGTCCGGTACGCGTGGAAGGCGTGGGCAAGGACAGCATCCAGGGCGACGTGCGCTTCGCCGACGCGCTGGAACGGATGGGCGCGATCATCACGCGCGGCGACAACTGGATCGAGGCGCGCGCCAACGGCCCGCTGCAGGCCATCGACGCCGACTTCAACCACATCCCGGATGCGGCGATGACCATCGCCGTGGCCGCGCTGTACGCCGACGGCCCCAGCACGCTGCGCAACATCGCCAGCTGGCGCGTCAAGGAAACCGACCGCCTGGCGGCGATGGCGACCGAGCTGCGCAAGATCGGCGCGATCGTGGAAGAGGGCGCAGACTACCTGCGCGTGACGCCGCCGGAAGAGCTGTCGCCGGCCACCATCGATACCTACGACGACCACCGCATGGCGATGTGCTTCTCGCTGGCCTCGCTCGACGGCAAGGCGCGGCGCGGCAATGCGATGCGCATCAACGATCCGAAGTGCGTGGCCAAGACCTTCCCGGATTATTTCGAAACCTTTGCTTCGATCGCGAAGAACGACTTGTTCTGATTTATATTTTTACATGCCAAATTCGAACATCCCCGTCATCACCATCGACGGCCCGACCGCCTCGGGTAAAGGCACCGTGGCCCACAAGGTCGCGGACCGTCTCGGCTTCCACCTGCTCGATTCCGGCGCCCTGTACCGCCTGACCGCGCTGTCGGCGCTGCGCCGCGGCACGGCCCTGAACGACGAGCACGCGCTGGCCAAGGTCGCCGAACACCTGACGATCCGCTTCCACGGCGGCCACGTCTACCTGGGCACGGAAGAGGTGAGCCACGCGATCCGCGCCGAGGAAGTCGGCAATACGGCATCCAGGATCGCGGCCCTGCCGGCGGTGCGCCAGGCGCTGTTCGCGCTGCAGCTGGGCTTTCGCGAGACGCCCGGCCTGGTCGCCGACGGGCGCGACATGGGCACCGTGATCTTTCCTACTGCCCAGCTCAAGGTGTTCCTGACGGCAAGCGTTGAGGCGCGGGCGCAACGCCGCTATAAGCAATTGATTGACAAAGGATTTTCTGCTAATATTGACGATCTGCTGGAAGATTTGCAGTCCCGCGATGCGCGCGATACCCAGCGCGCCGTGGCGCCGCTGATGCCCGCAGAGGACGCTCACCTGCTGGATACCTCGCAAATGACCGCTGACGAAGCGGTCGAGCAAGTCCTGGCGTGGTACGCGGGTAAATAAGATTAAAGCTCCCTGCATCAGGAGGGAGTGGCGCGGCGTGCAACGCCGCGTTTCGTGGAGCCCGGGCTGTCCCGGGCGTGTTTCAACCTTGACCCAGTTCAGATGGCATATTGCCGTTCTGCTGGCTAACCTTTCAAAAACTCATGGCTACTGCAGCAAATCAAGATACCGGCATGGAAAGCTTCGCAGCACTCTTTGAAGAGTCGCTGTCGCGTCAAGACATGCGTTCGGGCGAAGTCATTTCGGCCGAAGTCGTGCGTCTGGATCACAACTTCGTGATCGTCAACGCCGGCCTGAAATCGGAAGCTTTCATTCCTATCGAAGAATTCAAGAATGACCAGGGCGAACTGGAAGTCAACGTGGGTGACTTCGTTTCCGTGGCCATCGAATCGCTGGAAAACGGTTTCGGCGATACCATCCTGTCGCGCGACAAGGCCAAGCGCCTGGCGTCGTGGCTGGCTCTGGAAAAAGCAATGGAGTCGGGCGAGATCGTTACCGGCACCGTCAACGGCAAGGTCAAAGGCGGCCTGACCGTCCTGACCAACGGCATCCGTGCCTTCCTGCCGGGTTCGCTGGTCGACACCCGTCCGGTCAAGGACACCACCCCGTTCGAAGGCAAGACCCTGGAATTCAAGGTCATCAAGCTGGACCGCAAGCGTAACAACGTCGTGCTGTCGCGTCGCGCCGTCATCGAAGCATCGATGGGCGAAGAGCGCGCGAAGCTGATGGAAACCCTGAAAGAAGGCACCGTGGTGACCGGCGTCGTCAAGAACATCACCGACTACGGTGCGTTCGTCGACCTGGGCGGCATCGACGGCCTGCTGCACATCACCGACCTGGCATGGCGTCGTGTGCGTCACCCGTCGGAAGTCCTGACCGTCGGCCAGGAAATCACCGCCAAGGTCCTGAAGTACGATCAGGAAAAGAACCGCGTCTCGCTGGGCGTCAAGCAGCTGGGCGACGATCCGTGGACCGGCCTGTCGCGTCGTTACCCGCAAGGCACCCGCCTGTTCGGTAAAGTCACCAACCTCACCGACTACGGCGCGTTCGTCGAAGTCGAGCAGGGCATCGAAGGCCTGGTGCACGTGTCGGAGATGGACTGGACCAACAAGAACGTGGCCCCGAACAAAGTCGTGCAGCTGGGCGACGAAG
>JAKOOD010000468.1 GCA_022701635.1 Burkholderiaceae bacterium
TCCTGGCTCATGCCGTAGACTTCCGAGGTCGACGGGAAGATCAGGTGCTTTTTATATTTGGCGGCCGAGCGCACGATCGGCAGGTTGGCCTCGAAGTCGAGTTCGAACACGCGCAGCGGGTCTTTCACGTAGGTCGACGGCGTGGCGATCGCCACCAGCGGCAGGATCACGTCGCACTTCTTGACGTGGTATTCGACCCACTCGGTATTGATCGTGATGTCGCCCTCGAAGAAGTGCATGCGCGGGTGGTCGAGCAGGTCGCTGATGCGCTCGGACTGCATGTCCATGCCATACACCTCCCAATCGGTGCTCTCGAGGATGCGCTTGGACAGGTGATGGCCGATGAAGCCGTTGACGCCGAGGATGAGGACTTTTTTCGTGTTCATGGATGATGACTTTCGTGAAGCGGTGTGACTGAAATCGGAGTGACAGGGTTGGCGATGACGACACGGCGCGCGTCCGATGCGAGCACGCGCAGCGGCACGTGCCGGTGCTGCATTTCGAACACCAGGTCGGCGCGCGCGATCGCCATGCAGGGGATGCCGCGCGCGGTGTTGTCCTGCCAGGTGCGGATGAAGGTATCGAGGTCGGGGATGCCGAGTTCAGGCTGTTGCTGCAGGCCGAACGCGAATTCGTCGGTATAGTCGACCAGCGTGACCGTACGGCCCAGGTAGAAGGTCAGCGACTGTTCGTACAGCCCGACCGAATACACGCGCGTGGCCGGCGTCAGCACGCTGCGCATGGCCGGCAGCAGCGCGCTGCCGGCGCGGGCCTGGCCCAGCGGCTCGAAGCCGGCCAGCAGCACCTGGCTGGCCAGGAAGCCGCCGACGGCCAGCACCAGCACGTGGCCGTCGCGGCGGTCCTGGCCCGCCATCCACAGGGCTAGGATGCCGCTGCACAGCGCCAGCATGCCGGACGCGTTGATCCAGACCGCGAAGTCGGCATACAGCCGGCTTTCGCCGTCATGGCGCGCGAAGCCCGGTGCGAAGGGCGCGGCCAGCAGCAGGGCCAGGCCGATGATGATCAGGGTGGCGGCATTGATCATCCCCTGGCGGCGCGCGGCGCCCTCGAGGTAGTCGCCCATCAGCAGCGCCAGCGCCGGGAACACCGGCAGGATGTAGCCGGGCAGCTTCGAGCTCGACGCGCTGAAGAAGGCGACGATGAACACCAGCCACACCAGCGCCAGCAGGCGCGGGCGGCAGGCCGGCAGCGCAGCACCGGCGCCCGTACCGGCGGCGCCGCGGCGCGCACCGGCGACCAGGCTCGGCACCAGCATGCTGATCCACGGCATGCTGCCGACGGCCAGCAGCACCAGGAAGCTCCAGGCCGGCGCTTCGCGGTGATGCTCTTTCAGCAGGAAGCGCTCGACGTGCTCGTGCACGAAGAAGAAATGCGGCTGCTCGGGATTGCGCAGGCCGACCAGGATGAACCAGGGCGCCGCGATCGCCAGGAACAGCGCCAGGCCCTTGACGATGTGCAGGCGTGTCCACAGGCGCCAGTCGCGCGCCGCCAGCGTATAGCAGACCAGTACGCCGCCCGGCAGCACGATGCCGATCAGGCCTTTCGCCAGCACTGCCAGCGCCATCCCGGCCCAGCAGGCCAGCATCCAGTTGCGCTGCTCGGCCGGGCCGGCGTCGGCGCGCTGGGCCAGCAGCAGCGTGCACAGGCACAGCGTCATCATGCCGGACACGCTCATGTCGACCGAGTCGACCTGGCTGCCCAGCACCCAGTAGAAAGAGGAACCCAGCACCAGCGCCGCGTACAGCCCGGCCCGGGCGCCGAACAGGCGGGTGCCGGTGAAGCCGGTCAGCAGCACGCCGAAGACGCCGCACAGGCCGGTCCACAGGCGCGCCTGCCACTCGCCGACGCCGAACAGCGTGAAGGTGAGGGCGTTCATCCAGGCCTGCAGCGGCGGCTTTTCGAAGTACTTGATACCGTTCAGGCGCGTCGTGACCCAGTCGCCGCTGGCGAACATTTCGCGCGCGATCTCGGCATAGCGGCCCTCGTCCGGCGGGACCAGGGTGCGGATCGCCAGCACGGCCAGCGAGGCCAGCACGAAGGCGGCCGCGAGCGCGCCCATGGCCGCCCGGTTGCGGTGTAGTTCTTTCATGCGTCAGGTCAAAGCGATGTCGTGGATGTGGGCCGCGGTCGCGGGGTGTGCGGAAAACGCAGGGTAAACGTGCTGCCCTGTCCCGGACTGCTGGTGACGCCGGCGGTGCCGCCGTGCAGTTCGGCGATCGAGCGCACCACGGCCAGGCCCAGGCCGGTGCTGTCGGTCGAGCTGCGGGCGGCGTCGGCGCGGTAGAAGCGGTCGAACAGGTGCGGCAAGTGGCGCGCGTCGATGCCGGCGCCGGTGTCGCTGACGGCGATGATGACGGCATCCGCCGTCGCCGTGCCCAGCAGGCGGATGGTGCCGCCGCGCGGGGTGTAGCGCAGCGCATTGGTCAGCAGGTTGGACAGGGCGCGCCGCAGCAGCAGCGGATCGGCCATCAAGCGGCCTTCGGCGCGCGCTTCCAGCGTCACGCCCTGTTCGTCGGCGGCGATCTCGTAGAACTCGATCAGCTTCTGGAATTCGCCGGCCAGCGCCACCTCTTCCAGGTGCACGTGCTGCTCGGCGTTGTCGGCGCGCGCCAGGAACAGCATGCTGGCCACCATGCGCGACAGCCGGCTGCCTTCCTCGACCACCACTTCCAGCGTCTGCTGGTACTCGAGCGGGGTGCGGGCACGCGCCAGGGTCACGCTGGCGGCGGCCACCAGGTTGTTCACCGGCGACCGGAACTCGTGCGCGATGTCCGACGAAAAGCGGGTCAGCTGTTCGAACGACTGTTCGAGGCGGGCCAGCATGGTGTCGAAGTTCTCGGCCAGAACGCGCAGCTCGGCCGGCCAGGCGTCGTCGGCGATCCGCTGGTGCAGCTTTTCGGCGTTGATGCGGCCGATCTCGGCGGCGATCGCGCGCACCGGCGCCAGGCCGCGCCGCGTCAGCATGAAGCCGATGGCGGCCGACAGCAGGATCGCCAGGCCGATCACGCCGGCCAGCTTGGTGCGGTAGGCTTCCAGCAGGCGGCGGCTGTCGCTGACGTCCAGCACCCCGCGCAGCACGGTGCCCTGCGGACCGAGGGCCGGTCCGTGCACTTCGATGGCCTCGGCGCCCGGCGTATCGACCGCCAGGTCGTACACCAGCAGCGAGCGCGGGTGGCCGGCCTGGTTGTCGTCGATGTGCCGGAAAGTGGCGTTGCCGGTTTCGGTGCGCAGCGACACCATCGCGCTCGAGAAGATGGTGGCGTTCGCGGAGGCGTCGCGCACTGACCGGTCGGGCGCCAGCAGTTGCCAGCCGAAGCGGCGGTAGGCTTCCTGGTATTCGCGCCACTCGACCTGCCACTGGTTGAGCGGATGGCTGCGCACCGCCAGGATTTCCAGCACGTCGCGCTGGATCTGCAAATCGTTCTTGAGCGCCGCCTCGTCCTTTTCGCGCAGCTGGCCGGCCAGTTCGGAATACATCATCGCCGACACCCCGAGCACGATCGCGGTGATCGCCACGCTGACGAACACGCTCATGCGCAGCGTCAGCGACCAGCTGCCTCCGCTCTTTCTAGGCGCGGATTTCGAGGACATAGCCGACTCCTCGCACGGTGTGCAACAGTTTGACCGGGTAGGGGTCGTCGAGCTTGGTGCGCAGGCGCCGCACCGCCACCTCGACCACGTTCGTCTCCGAGTCGAAATTCATTTCCCACACCTGGTCGGCGATCACGGTACGCGACTGCACCTCGCCGGCGCGCCGGATCAGCAGCGACAGCAGGGCGAATTCCTTGGGCGTCAGGTCGAGCCGCTCGCCGGCGCGGGTGGCGCGGTGCTTGAGCAGGTCGAGGCGCAGGTCGGCCAGTTCGTAGATGGTCGGTTCGGCCTGGCCCTGGCCCTGGGCGGCGCTGGCGTTGCGGCGCAGGATCACGCGCACGCGCGCCAGCAGCTCGGCGAAGGCGAACGGCTTGACCAGGTAATCCTCGGCGCCCAGCTCGAGCCCGCGCACGCGGTCGTCGACGGCGTCGCGCGCGGTCAGGAACAGCACCGGCGTGCGGCGCTGGGCACGGCGCGCGGTCTCCAGGATCGCCCAGCCGTCCAGGCCGGGCAGCATCACGTCGAGGATCGCGAGGTCGTACTCGGCCGTGAGCAGCAGGTGCAGCCCGTCGGGACCGTTATGGGCGACGTCGACCACCATGCCTTCTTCCTTGAGGCCCTGGGACAGGTAGGCGGCCGCGGTGGCCTGGTCTTCGACGAGCAGTAACTTGGTCATGGGCGCATTGTGCCCGAAATCGCCTGACGAAAGCCCGGCGGGAAGATTACATTTCCGTAAGCTGGCCGGTGCCTTCCGATACGGCGACCCGTGCACCCGGCAGGTCGTTCCCGCGAGGGCGGGGACCCATACGCCAGCCCCAAGGCCGGTATCCTTGAAGTACTACAGCTGCCTCAAAAGTCGTGATCCTGTGAGTCGGCATGGGTGCCCGCCTGCGCGGGAACGACGGTTTCAGGCCGTCTTGCCATCGACCGACGCGGCGTCGATTGCCTCTTCCACCATCTTCCCCGCGGCATCGCCGGCGGCCGGCGCCTGCTCGCGCCCCCATTCCCGGTATTCGACCAGCGATGGAATCCGCGCCAGCGCCCCCAGCGGCTCGATCCCCATGCCGTCCAGCTGGGCCAGCAGCTCGGCCAGCACCGTCTCGCGCTGCAGCGACCAGGTGGACGCGAAACAGCGCCAGAAAGTCCAGCCGGCGCGTTCCAGCACGCGCTGGCGTCCCATGTCGGCGGCCCACTTGTCGGGGCCGTGGAATTCGTCGCCATCGAGTTCGATCGCCAGGCGGCGGTCGTCGGCGCCTTCGATCACCATGTCGATGCGGTAGCCGGCCGCCGGCACCTGCGGGATGACGCGGTAGCCGCGCTCGAACAGTTCGGTGTAGACGTCGCGTTCGAACCCGGATTCGCACAGCTCGATCAGCGAACTCGCCTCGTCGGATGCCGCCAGCGGCTTGGCGAAGTGCTCGACCAACGTGCGCCGCAGGTCCAGCGTCGACAGCTCTTCCAGCCGCACCGAGCGCACCAGCACCATGCGGTCGCGCGCGCGCGAGGCGGCGACGTTGAAGCGCTGGTCGTACATCGTGCCCGACAGCGCATGGTGGTTCTTGCTGTCGGCGACCATGCTCAGGAAGATGATGTCGCGTTCGCTGCCCTGGAAGATGCGGGCGTCGCCGCAGGAGAACTGGCGCCGTGCCAGTTCGGCGGCGTCGCAGCGGGCGCGCACCAGCTTGTCGATCAGCAGCGCCTGCTCGGGGCCGAGCAGCGAGACCACGCCGATGCTGCGCCCGGCCATCTTCGGGTCGCGCAGGATGGCGTCGATCTCGGACGCGATGCACTCGGCCTCGGGCGCGTTCTGGCCCTTGGCGCCGCGGTAGCCGTTGGCCACGAAGATGTCGACCAGCGGCGGATCGAGCCGCTCGGACGCGGTCGGGATGCGCAGCGGCTGGATGAAGCCCTTATAGAACACGCGGTTGCTGTAGGCGATGATCGGCGGCACGCAGCGGAAGTGCTCGCGCAGCATCACCTTGGAGGCGGCGAACACGGTCGAGGCGATGTCGTACAGCGACATGTCGGCGCTCAGCACCGGCTCGAACGGCTGGCCGGCCAGGAAGCGGCGGCGCAGGTCGGCGATCTTGGCGGCGGCGATGAAGCCGGCTTCCGGCGACACCTGCTTGTCGTCGCCCACCACCAGGATCTGCTTGCCGCGCAAGACCGCCGGCAGCGCCCACAGGTCGGACTGGCTGGCCTCGTCGACGATGACCAGGTCGAAGGCGCCCAGCTGGGCCGGCAGCGATTCCGACACGCGCGCGTGGCTCATGATCCAGCACGGCACCGCGGCCTGGGCGTCGACCATCGCCTTCTGGGCGTCGCGGCGGTAGCGGCCGGCGTTGACGCCGGTGCCCTTGCCGAACTTGCGCATCGCGGTGCGGTAGGTTTCCAGCGCGCTGAGGACGTTCTGGCCGGCGAGACGGCGCGTGGCCAGCCAGCTCGAGGTCGACACCAAGTCTTCGTATAGGCGCGCCAGGCCGGCTTCGAGCTCGCGCCGGCGCGCCGCCAGCGTGCGCATCTCGTCCCTGGCGTCGATGTCTTCCAGATGGGTCTTCAGGCGCGCCCAGTTCCAGGCGTCGCGCCAGCGCACCGGGAACACGTCGTCGTCGCCGCTGGCATCGGTCGGCAGCGACAGCACGCGCGCCGCCAGCCAGGACGCGCCATGCGCTTCGATCAGGCCGGCCAGCGCGCGCAGCGCGGCAAACTCGGGCGCCAGCGCCTCGATGCGGCGCACCTCGGCGAGCGCGCCGGCGTAGTCCTGCATCAGTTCACCGGCGTCCAGGCCAGGTGCGCCCAGCGCGTCCTCGACCAGGCCGCGCAGACGCTGGGAAACGGGACCGCCACAGCCGGCCAGCGCCGACTGCAGCGCGGCCAGGCGTGCGTTGGCCTCGGCCAGCCCGCTCCTCAGCAGGTGGCGGCGCAGCTGGCCGCGCACGCCTTCCAGTGCCGGCCGGCGGCCCAGCAGGTCCTGCGCCGGCACCTGTTCGAACACCTGTTCGGCCAGGTGCGGCAGGCCGGCATCGTGGCGCATCGCCAGCGTATGCGCGCCGCGCGCGGCCACCGTGATCAGCTCGATCGTGCGCAGCTGGCCGACGTCGGGCTGCAGCAGCGGCAGCGCCAGCAGTTCGGCGAAGGCATTCCAGCGCACCACGAAGGAGAGCACGCGCGCATGCAGCCCGGCGAAGCGCTGCACGTGCGCCCAGTCCTCGGCCGAGGCAGGCGGCAGGCCGGCCACGCGGATGGCGTTGACATGCGGCTTGACGTCGCCGGCGCCGAAGCTGAACAGGCCGAAGGGCTTGCCGCTGTCGGCGCCGCGCGCGATCGCTTCCAGCGCCTTCGGCAGCTCCAGTGCTTCGCGCGGGGCGGTCACCGGCTTTTGCATGAATTCGGCGCGTGCCTGCAGCAGCACGTCCATTTCGGTGAACAGGGCTTCCAGCGAGCCGCGTTCGGTGGCGAACTGCGGCCGGCGCAGGCGGTCGCGCAATGCAAACACCCAGTCGTGGCCCGATTCTTCCAGCGCGGCGTGCTGGGCGATCGCCGCCTCCAGCGCCGCCAGCAGCGCGCGCGCCGCCTGCAGCACCTCCGGCGTGGCGGCGCGCAGCGGCAACAGGGCGCCGCTGGCCTCGTCGCGTTCGAGTTCGCGCATCGCCTGCAGCGTGCCGTGCAGCGCCTTGATGTCGGCGGCGGACGGCAGCGCCTGCGATGCGGGAACCCGCGCCTGGCAGTAGACCAGGTCGGCGCCGAGCCGGCGCCGGATCTCGCGCAGGCGCATGCCCTGTTCGTCCGCGAAGGGCGGCGCGTGTTTCGGCGCCAGCGACAGTTCGTCGTCGAACCAGCCGAACTGTTCGCGCCCGTGCACGACCAGCTCGGCCATCTTTTGCGCGCGCATGGCCACGCCGTCCACCTCGATGTCGTCCAATTGCGCATGCGCGATCTCGTCGATACGGGTGTCGATGCGCGCCATTTCCTCATGCGCGCGGTCGAGCGCGCCGCGGCAAGTCGCGATGCGCTCCTGCTCCACCGCCGGGTTCAGGTGGGTCAGGGTGTGGATGATGGCCTCGATCGCCGCCTGGAACTGGCGCATGCCTTCCTTGTCGCCGGAGAGCAGGGCGACGGTCAGCGGCCGGATCGCCTCCGGGATTTTCTGCTGCAGCACCTTCAGCGCCGGCTCGCCCTTGGACGTCACCAGGATGCGCTTGCCCGAGGCCAGGTAGTGACTGATGATGTTGGCGATGGTATGGGTCTTGCCGGTACCCGGCGGCCCTTGCACGGCCACGCCGGGCGAGCGTTCCAGCTGCTGGATGATGGTTTCCTGCTCGCGGTTGTAGGGCAGCGGGAAATACAGTTCGCGCGGCTCGCCGCGGCTGTTGACGCCACCCGAAGCACGGCCCGACAACCCGCGGAAGGCGATCGGCGCATGCTCGATCACGTCTTTGCCCGGGGCGCTGACGATGCTGAGCGGCCCTTCCGGCAGGTCGTCCACGTCGCCGACGCGTTGCTTGAGGCGGGCGATGTCCTCGACCAGGAAGTGGCTGGCGCGCGGGCGCGCGAAGATCACCCATTCGTCGGTCACCACCAGCTCCGGACCGGGCGCCGGCGCGGTATCGAGCTGGGCGTCGTAGCGCGCGTTGGCGGCGATGTTGCCGGCCACCAGCTTGAGGATCGGTTCGACGCCCGCCGGGTCGAACGGCGACATGGCCAGGTCTTCACGATCGCGCAGCAGGCCGCGCGCGGCGCGCTCGACGTCGCCGGTGCCGGGCACGTCGCAGGCCGCGAAGGCATCCAGTTCCAGGCGCGGTTCGAGCTGGCGCGGGCGCAGCCCGATCGCGTGCGTCGCATCGTCGATGTCGACCTCCATCGCCTGCGTGATCAGGGGATAGTGGAAATCGACCTTGCCGATGCGCCAGGACGACACGCCGATGCCCCATACCAGTTCCAGCGGCCGCACGGCTTCCTCGGATTCCAGCCGCGTCTTCAGTGCGAACAGGTCGGCATACAGGGCGATCACCTGGCGCCGCGGCTTTTCGCGCGCGGCCCACTCGGTCCAGCGCGGCAGGTAGATTTCCAGCAGCCGCCCGAGGCGTGCACGCCGTTGCTCGTCGCGGCGGGCGGCGCGCTCCTCGTTATCGATGCCGCCGTTGCCCGATTCGTGGTTGCGGATGCTGGCCAGCGCCGCTTCCTTGATCGCCGGCGGTGCGCCTGCCGGATCGTCGCCGACCACCAGGAAAGGCGCGAACTCGGGTTCCGGCAGTTGCGGCGCGCGCGTCGCTTCCAGGCGCTGCACGCGCAGCCACCAGCCGTCTTCGTCCGCGTCGTCGTCGCCGCGCACGTTGAAGTCGACCCAGGGCAGGGTACCCAGGTCGGCGAATGTTTTGCGGAAGTCGGCCAGCTTCGATAGGTTGAAAGCGGCGGGGTCGATGTCTCGGGCCTGTTCGACGAGGTAGTCGAGCAGGCCGCTCATGAGCTGGGCTGGGGTTTGCATGTGCGTGCCGGTGGGCGATTCAGTGGCGTAAT
The DNA here is from genome assembly GCA_022701635.1 of Burkholderiaceae bacterium. Lineage (GTDB taxonomy): Bacteria > Pseudomonadota > Gammaproteobacteria > Burkholderiales > Burkholderiaceae_D > Telluria > Telluria phyllosphaerae. The sequence goes on from JAKOOD010000468.1 coordinate 9,130, forward strand.
ACTGGGCAGTACTGTATTTCCGCACAGTATAACCAGTTTGCGGCTTTCCCAAGGGGCGCAAGCGTGCTCATCACCGCTTTATTGCTCTATTTCAAGATGAAACCTGCATTTCTTGTCGCAGGCCGGCCAACATCGGCAATCCGACAGGCCCAACGACTACGGCTACCGATCGGTCGAAGCCTAACCGGCGCGCGTGACCTGACCGGCGTACCACTGGGGAGGTGCTATACTGGGGCCGTCATGTCTCCTACCCCCTGCATGCGACGCGTTCTCGTCATCTTTTTAGTCCTGTTGTTCCCGCTGAACGTGTTCGCGCTGTCCCTGTCTGTCTGCACGATGCATGTCGCCAGCATGCCGGCCGCCGCCATGGCGCAGGCCGCCGGTGCGAAGGAACGCGTGCACCTGCCGGCGGCGCTGGCCGACGCCGGCGACCTGTCCGATGGCGATATCGCCGTCGACGATACCGGCTCCCATGACCCCGGCGACATCGATCCCGACGAGCCGCCCGCCGGCGCCGACCTCCACTACATCGTCGGCCATGCCGGCTGCCCGCATATCGCCGGCCTGTCCAGCGCGTCGCCAGCGCCACACGACGCCGCTCCCCGCTGCCATGCCGTTCCGCCTCCCGTGAAGCCGCCGCGCGCGGCCTGAGCCTCCCTCAGTCCGACCGGGGCGTTTGTCCCGCGTTCGATCCGGTTTTTCCCGGACCTGCCGCCGGCACGCATGCCGCCCGCGCACGTCCACTCACCGACAAGGTACACCTATATATGGAATGGCTCTTCGACCCGACCATCTGGGCCGGTTTGCTCACGCTCGTCGTGCTGGAAATCGTCCTGGGCATCGACAACCTGATTTTCATCGCCATCCTGGCCGACAAGCTGCCGCCGCAGCAGCGCGACAAGGCCCGCCTGATCGGCCTGTCGCTGGCGATGCTGATGCGTCTCGGCCTCTTGACCATCGTCTCCTGGCTGGTCACGCTGACCACGCCGCTGTTTTCGCTCGGCGCCTTCGCCTTTTCGGGGCGCGACCTGATCTTGCTGGCCGGCGGCCTGTTCCTGCTGTTCAAGGCCACCGTCGAACTGCATGAACGCCTCGAGGGCGTGGCGCATGCCCAGTCCGAATCGAAGGCCTACGCCGGCTTTGCCACCGTGGTCGCCCAGATCGTGGTGCTGGATGCCGTGTTCTCGCTGGACGCGGTGATCACCGCCGTCGGCATGGTCGACGAACTGGGCGTCATGATGGCCGCGGTCGTGATTTCGATCGGCATCATGATCCTGGCCTCGAAGCCGCTGACGCGCTTCGTCAACGCCCATCCGACCGTGGTCGTGCTGTGCCTGAGCTTCCTGCTGATGATCGGCCTGAGCCTGGTGGCCGAAGGCCTGGGCTTCCACATCCCGAAGGGTTACCTGTACGCGGCGATCGGTTTCTCGATCGTGATCGAGAGCCTGAACCAGTTCGCGCGTCGTAACTTCCTGCGCAACGAGGCGCGCGTGCCCTTGCGCGAGCGCACCGCCGAATCGGTGCTGCGCCTGCTCGGCAAGCGTCGCCGCGCCGAAGTCGAGGCCGAGGCCGCGGCACAGGAAGAGGGCGCCCAGCCGGCCGCAGAAGACGTGTTCGGCACCGAGGAGCGCAACATGGTCAGCGGCGTGCTGGCGCTGGCCGACCGCTCGATCCGCTCGATCATGACGCCGCGCTCGGAGATGTCGTGGATCGACCTCGGCCAGGACGCGCCGACCCTGCTGCGCCAGCTGCAGGCGACCCCGCACAGCCAGTTGCCGGTGTGCCGCGGCGAGGTGGACCAGCTGGTCGGCGTGGGGCGCACCAAGGACCTGGTGGCCGGCCTGCTGCAACACGGCTGCATCGACCTGTCGAGCGCCGGCCCGCTGCGCGCGCCGATCGTGCTGCCGGAAACCGCCGGCGTGCTGCGTGCCATGGAAACCCTGAAGCGCGCCCACGGCCAACTGGTTCTCGTGGCCGACGAGTACGGCGTGGTGCAGGGCTTGCTGACGCCGATCGACATCCTGGAAGCGATCGCCGGCGAATTCCCGGACGAGGACGAGCAGCCGGCGATCCGCCAGCAGGCCCCGGGCGTCTGGGAAGCGGACGGCACGGCCGACCTGCACCTGCTCCAGCAGACGCTGGAAACCGACGCCCTGGTCAGCGAGGAAGCCGACTACAGCTCGCTGGCCGGCTTCCTGCTGGCGCGATTCGAGACCCTGCCCGAGGCCGGCCAGAGCGTCGAGGTCGACGGCTTGCGCTACACCATCCTGGAAGTCGCGAACCGGCGCATCGGCCGGGTGGCGATCGAGCGGCTGGTGCCGCAGCCGCAGCTGCAGCCCGAATGAGCCTTGTTCGATTCAGACCTATTTTAGAAAGCACATCATGAAACGCGTATTCCTGTTCATCGTTACCAACCTGGCCGTGATGCTGGTGCTGAGTCTCAGCGCCAGCCTGCTCGGCGTCAACCGCTTCCTCACCGCGAACGGCCTGAACCTGGGCATGCTGCTCGCCTTCGCCGCCCTGATGGGCTTCGGCGGCGCCTTCATTTCCCTGTGGATGTCGAAGCCGATCGCCAAATGGTCGACCGGCGCCCGCGTCATCGCCCAGCCGGGCAACGCCACCGAAGCGTGGTTGATGCATACCGTCGCGCGCCAGGCGCAGGCGGCCGGCATCGGGATGCCGGAAGTGGCCGTGTACCCGGGCGCGCCGAACGCGTTCGCGACCGGGGCCACGAAAAACAGCTCGCTGGTGGCGGTATCGACCGGCCTGCTCGAATCGATGACCCAGGAAGAGGTCGAAGCGGTACTGGCGCACGAAGTGGCGCACATCGCCAACGGCGACATGGTCACGCTGACCCTGGTGCAGGGTGTGGTCAACACCTTCGTGATCTTCCTGGCGCGCGTGGTCGGCTACTTCGTGGACAGCATGCTGCGCAAGAACGACGACGAGCATGCCGGCCCCGGCATCGGCTACATGGTGACCGTGGTGGTGTGCGAGATCGTGTTCGGCATCCTGGCCAGCGTCATCGTGGCCTGGTTCTCGCGCCGGCGCGAATTCCGCGCCGACAGCGGCGCCGCGCGCATCATGGGCCGTCCGCAGCCGATGGTCGCGGCGCTGCGGCGCCTGGGCGGGCTGGCCGAGGGCGAGCTGCCGAAGAACATGTCCGCCTTCGGCATCTCGGGCGGCGGCTCGGGCATGAGCACGATGATGGCGCTGTTCTCGAGCCACCCGCCGATCGAGGAACGCATCGCCGCGCTGCAGGGCCGCTAAGTTGCTCCTTCAGTTGCTCTTTCAGTTGCTCGACCGGCGCTACGATCAGCGCCCGCCGGCCACCGCGCCGCTGGCCGCCTGCGCCAGCCGCGCGCCGCCGGGATTGCTCACGCTGCGCGTGACCAGGATGTCGACCGGCGTCGCCGGCTGGCCGTAGTAGGCGCGGGTGAGGGTCTACGCCTGCGCGCCGTCCCCGGTGGCCGCCGGCAGGAACCAGTTCAGCAGCACCGCGCAGATGCCGCCGGTCGCCACCCCCGACTCGAGCACGTGGCGCAGCGCCTGCGGCAAGTGCGCCAGGAATTCCGGCACCTGCGATATCCCCAGTCCCAGTGCCAGCGACACCGCGATGATCAGGAGCGCGCGCCGGTCCAGCGTCACGCTCGCCAGGATGTTGATGCCGGCCGCGGCCACGGCG